>JAEEUO010000269.1 GCA_016286935.1 Bacillota bacterium
GTGTTATTTCAAAGGAAAGGTCAGGTAACAGAACATGAAAAAGATCCTCTCTCTGATTCTCGTCACGATGATGATGCTCGCGGCGTTCACGGCTTGCGGCTCGACGCCGACGCCGACGCCGTCGCCGGCGCCGTCCGGACCGTCGGGCGGAAGCGAATCCGCTACACCCGCCGAATCTTCCGGCTCATCCTCCGGCGAAACGGAAGGATCGGGGCTGAATACGATCGACTGGAACGGCAGCTTCAACGGCACCGAACTCCCCCAGCCCGACGGATTCCCGAAGGTCTGCGAATACACGGTGAAGGACGATTCCGTCACGATCCGCATCGACGGCATGAGCTACGACCAGTACATCGCGTACTGCAAAAAGGTCGAAGCGCTGGACGGCTGGAAAGCGGACGAGGATGAAAACGTCGCGCACTTCCCGAGCGACTACAATACGCGGTCCAAGGTCTACTGCACGGGAGCATATGGGAATCTCCCCCACATCTCTATCCAGTATTACAGCGATTCAACGTGTAAGAAGGCGGAACTGCCGCATTTCTGCATGTTTATGTTCAACGAGTGGTAAAACCGGAGGCTCTTTATGAACTACAAAAACTTTGACGAACTCATCACCAGGCTGAAGGGCATGCCGAAGAAGCACGTCGTCGTCGCGTCGCCCCACGATTCCCACACGTTCGAGGCGCTGAAGACGGCGCTCGACCACGGCATCATCACCTACACGCTCTGCGGCATCAAAGAGCGGATGGCGGCTGCCGCGAAGGAGGCCGGCTGGCCCGCGATCGATGCGCTTCCGGACGATCCGTCCTGCGGCGGGATCCATTTTGTCGAGGACGACAAGGAGGCGGCCGAGCTCGCCGTCCGGCTCGTCGACGAAAAGAAGGGCGACTTCATCCTCAAGGGTTCGCTCTCGACCGAGATCATCCTCCGCGCCGTGCTCTACAGCGAGAAGGAACTCTTCGGCGAGGCAAACCTCTCCCACGTCTCGCTGATCGAGATCCCGACGTATCCGAAGCTCTTCGGCATCACCGACGGCGGCATGGTCCCCCATCCGACGCTCGAAGAGAAGGAGCGGATCCTCGAGAACGCGCTGAATCTCTTCCGCGCGCTCGGCTATGAGAAGCCGGTCTGCGCGCTCGTCTGCGCGACGGAGCGGATCTCCCACCGCATGATCGAGACGTCCGACGCCGAAACGATCGCCGCGAAGGCGCTCGCGGGCAAGTACGGCAAGTGCGTCGTCGACGGCCCGATGGCGTTCGACCTCGCGTTCTCGAAGGAATGCGCCGCGATCAAGCGCTACGAATCGCCCGTGACGGAGAACTTCGACATCCTCCTCACGCCCGACATCAACAGCGGCAATATCCTCACGAAGGCGCTCGTCCACTGCGTGCCGGGCGGAAAGATGGCCGGCTGCCTCGTCGGCGCCCGGATGCCCGTCGCGTTGACGAGCCGCGGCGCGACGGCGGAGGAGAAGTACCTCTCGCTCGTGCTGGCGCTTGCCGCCTCCCATAAATAACGATACGTCTTGCATCGAACGGTGACCATCATGCGCAAGAAAGAGAAGCCGGCACGGATCGGCTACCAGTCCACAAAGAAGGAATACGTGGCGTACTGCCTGTTCTTCCTCGGACAGAACCTGCTCTGGGGATACGCGGGCTACATCGAGACGTTCCTGACGGACATCGGCATCGCGGCGGCGACGGCCGCGGCGATCCTGATCATCCCGAAACTCTGGGATGCCGTCAACGACGTCCTGTTCGGCTACATCGTCGACCGCCACATGTTTAAGAACGGCCAGAAGTTCATGCCGTGGGTCCGCATCGGCACGTCCGCGGTCGGCATAACGACCGTCGCGCTGTTCGCGATCCCGAAGACGATGACGGATACCGGAAAGATCGTCTGGTTCCTGATCGCCTACGTCCTGTTCGACCTGTGTTATACGATCCTCGACGCGCCGGCGTTTGCCGTGACGACCGTCATGACGTCGAACGTCCAGGAGCGGACCGGCATCATCGCCGGCGGCAAGCTCTGGTCGATGGTCGGCGGCGTCGTTTCGACGGTCGTGATCCCCGCGATCCGTCCGAAGCTCGGCTGGCTGACGGCGTGCATCGTCTTCGTTGCCGTATCGATCATCCTGATGATCCCGATGCTCTTCACGGTCAAGGAGCGTCATTCCGAGGAGGTCCTCGCGACCGAGAACCCGAACTTCAGGGAGATGCTCAAGTACCTGAAGAGCAACAAGTACCTGATCTTCGTCCTGATCGCGATGCTGCTCCTCGGCCTCTCGAGCGTCGAACAGAAGATGGCGATCTACATGGGCCGCATCTGCCTCGGTCAGGAGAACATGGCGACGCTC
>JAEEUO010000270.1 GCA_016286935.1 Bacillota bacterium
GGATCGCGTAGGGAAATTCTTCGGGAGACGGGAGGACCGGCAGAAGCGCGCGCTCCGCGAGCGCGCCGTGGCCGATCTCACGGCGCCCCGGAGACCGCGGGCTCTTCGCTTCGCCCGTGGAGTAGCCGGGGAAATTGTATTGATGCATATAGCGCTTTTCGGTCGTTTCGGTGATGCCGTCGATGTTCTGGGCATCGGAGAGCGTGCCGAGCGTCGCGACGGAGAGGACCTGGGTCTGGCCGCGCTTGAAGAGGCCCGAGCCGTGGGTCCGCGGGAGAACGCTCACGTCGCACCAGACGGGACGGATCTCGTCGGGCTTGCGGTTGTCCGGACGGATGCCGTCGTCGAGGATCATGTTGCGGACCTGTTCCTTGGTGATCTGGTACAGAACGGCGTCGATGTCCTTCGCGTTGTCGGGATAAACCTCGGCGAAGTGTTCCATCGCGTCGGCCTTGACGGCGTCCATGTTCGCGAGGCGTTCGAGCTTGTCGTACGTCAGGATCGCTTCGCGCATCTTCGGGTTGGCGTATTCGCGGACGGCCGCGTCGATCTCTTCGGGCGCGTGGTAGAGTTCGATCTCCATCTTCGGCTTGCCGACTTCGGAGGCGATCTCCTTGATGAACGCGCAGATCTTCTTGATCTCCTCATGGGCGAAGAAGATGGCTTCCATCATCTCCTCCTCGGAGACCTCACGGGCGCCGGCTTCGACCATCATGATGGCGTCTTCCGTACCGGCGACGTAGAGCGACAGAACGGATTCCTCGCGCTCCTTCAGCGTCGGGTTGAGGATGTAGCGGCCGTCGATCATGCCGACCTGGACCGCGGCGATCGGGCCGTCCCACGGGATGTCCGAAATGGACAGCGCGATCGAGGCGCCGACCATCGCGGTGATCTCGGGCGCACAGTCGAGGTCGACGGAGAGCGCCGTCGCCACGACGACGACGTCGTTGTAGAAGCCCTTCGGGAACAGCGGGCGGAGCGGGCGGTCGATCAGGCGGCTGTAGAGCGTCGCCTTCTCGCTCGGCTTGCCTTCGCGGCGCAGGAATCCTCCGGGGATCTTGCCGACGGAGTACATCTTTTCCTCAAAGTCGCAGGACAGCGGGAAAAAGTCGACGTCGGCGCGCGGTTCCTTGGCGGCGGTCGCCGTCACGTTGACGACGGTATCGCCGTAATGGACGAGCGCCGCGCCGTTCGCCTGCTCGGCGAGGCGGCCGATCTCGACCTGGAGGAGCCGTCCTCCGACGGCCGTGCGGAACGTTCTGTAATCGGTAAAACTCATTTTTCTTTTCTTCCTTCCTTCATTCGTTCTTTGTTTCCCTGCCGCTTTTTCTCCTGCAAAAGCGACGAAAAGACGGGGAAAACGATCCCCGTCTTTCATTTTCTTATTTTCTCAGGCCGAGGCGGGCGATCAGGTTTCTGTAGCGCTCGATGTCGACTTCCTTGAGGTAGGCGAGAAGGTTCCTTCTCTGGCCGACCATCTTCAGAAGGCCGCGGCGGGAGTGGTTGTCCTTCTTGTGGGTGGAGAGGTGCTCGTTGAGCTCGTTGATGCGGGCCGTCAGCAGCGCGACCTGGACTTCCGGGGAACCGGTGTCGCCGGGCTTCGTCGCGTATTCGTTGATGATGGCCTGTTTCTTTTCCTGGGTGATCATGGCAATAAAAAATCTCCTTTTCTCAATTCGCCCGGATCCGGGTCGCCGCCGGAGACGCGCACGACGCAGAAACGGGTAGGTGCAATAAAATCGCTGCCGGATGATCCGACAGCGATTACTATAGCATGGTTTTCGCGCGGTTGCAAGGACTATTTTGTCATAACGGAAAGATCGACGGAATCGACGTATTGTGCCTTGAGTTCCTGCAGCACCTGGAAATGCGCCGTTTTCTGGTGGACGGCGAGGACTTCGCGATCCTCCCAGATCTCCGCCAGAAGCAGCCTGTCCGGTTTCTCGATCGCGTTGAAATACTCGTACCGGCGGCAGCCGTTCTCGTTCCGGCACAGTTCGTCGATCCCGCGTTCGCGGATCGCACCGTAGAAGGCCTCCCGCATTCCCGGTTTGCAGTCGTAGGTAACATTGATGCAGATCATGTTCGTTCCTCCTCACTGATCATCATTTTGTTGCAGACGGATGGATCGCCGCTAAAAGCGAATGACGTCCGCAGGTTCTCTGCGTACGGTCCTTTTGTAGTGAACGGCCGGGTAACCGAGGACAAGAGCCGTGACGGCCTGGAAGCCTGTCGGGAGTGCGAGCCGATTGCGGATCGCTTCGCATGTGTTGCAGCAGACCTTGAAGAATCCGCTGTACAGGACTCCGAGACCGCACGATTCCGCCATCAGCGCCATGTTTTCGGCCGCGATT
>JAEEUO010000271.1 GCA_016286935.1 Bacillota bacterium
GCTGCATCAACGAAGTCTGCCTCCACCTCATGGTCAAGGGCGTTCCGTTCAACGGCACCGGCCATTCCGGCATGGGCGCCTACCACGGCGAATGGGGCTTCCGCGAGTTCACGCATCCCCAGACCGTTCTCAAGGGCTCGACGCGGTTCAACCTCCCGCTCCGCGAGCATCCGTACGGCGGAAACGCGTGGAAGATGAAGCTGATCCGGCTGTTTGAACGGTAGAAAGTCCCCGGACACGACAAACAAACGTCCCGCAGAAAAGCGGGACGTTTTTTCGTATCGTTTTTTCAGCGGGCGGTGTTTGCGGAGGGATCGCCGGGATGCGCCGGAACGCTATTCCGCGAACGTCTCGCGGAACACGCGGCCGATCTCCTTCACGGCGAAGCCGGCGGTGTCGAACTTGTCGTAGAGGAGGAGGAAGCCGTGCATCATCCCGGGGACGCGCCACGCGATCACGTCGTTTCCGGCAGCCCTGAGGCGCCTCGCGAACTCCTCGCCGTCATCGCGGAGCGGGTCGTATTCGGCGTTCAGCGAGAACGTTTTCGGCATGTTCGAAAGGTCCTTCGCGCGGCCGGGGTTCGTGTACGCGTCGCCGCGGTGTGCGTCCGCGCCGGAGTACGATTCCATCATCGAAAGGAAGGAGCGGGACAGGACGTAGTTGTTGTCGACCAGCGTGCGGAACGACTCGGATTCGTCCTCCGTCAGGCCGCAGCTCGCGCCGTAGGCGAGGATCTGGAGGCCGACCTTCGGGCCGCGGCGGTCGCGCGCCATCAAAGAAACGCTCGCGGAGATCATCGCGCCGGCGGAGTCGCCCGCGAGAGCGATGCGCGTCCGGTCCGCGTTCAGAAGATCCGCGTTGTCATAGACCCATTCGAGCGCGGCGTAGCCGTCTTCGTTCCACGCGGGCCATTTCGCCTCGGGGGCGAGCCGGTAGCCGACGTTCACGACGACCGCGCCCGTCTCGTTGCAGAGCGCGCGGCAGAGCGAATCGTGGCTTGCGATGTTGTGGATCATAAACCCGCCGCCGTGGAAATAGAGCAGGACCGGGTAGGGACCCTCCTCTCCCGGATGATAGACGCGGACCGGCAGACCGCCCCAGAAGCAGGGGATCGTACGGTCTTCGGTCTTCGCGACCGGCGGCCAGTGTTTGGAATCGTTGTAGATCGCGTCGACGCCCTTACGGATATCGTCGATCGTGGAGGCCGGAGTCGCGGAAGCGGCGGCGGCCTTTTTTGCTTCGTAATGGGCGAGGACCTGCGGATCGATCGGCATGATCGGAACACCTCCGGGGTTCATCCGGCGATAACGAGAAGAGAGGAGTCTTATCTACGATAACCATAACACAGATTTCCGGCACGGGTCTATGCGGAATCCGGCATGCAGTTATTCATGTTTTTTGCAAAACCATTCGTCTCGCGGGACGAAATCGTATATAATAAAAAAAACAAAACGACGCAAGAAACGCACATTCCGGGAGGAGACCGTGATGGAAAACGAGAGACTGAGATATCTCCTGACGATCGAAGAGGAAGCATCGATCTCAAAGGCGGCGGAGCGGCTGTTCCTGTCCCAGCCGTCCCTCAGCAAATTCGTCACGTCGGTCGAGAACTCGATCGGATTCAAGATCTTCAAGCGGTCCGCCAGCGGGCTGATCCCGACGGAGCTCGGAAAGCGGTATCTCGCCTACGTGCGCGATTCGATCGCACTCAAAAACCGGATGCTTGATGACATCGACCGGATCCGGGAGGAACGGAAAAAGCACCGGATCGTCTTCGGCCTTGCCTATACGAGGAACGCGATCGCGATCCCGAAAAAGATGAAGATCAGCCTGCCCGACGTCCAGCTGCGGATCCGGATCCGCAGCGAGGAGGAACTGATCGACGGCCTTCAGGACGGTTCGATCGATTTCGCGCTTCTGACGATGCCGGCCCCCGACAGGCTTCCTTCCGGGATCCGTTTCAAGGAGGTCTATACCGAGCGGATCCTGATCGCCGTTCCGCACGACAACCCCCTTTCGGAGAAAGGCATCGTCCGCGAGGGCGAGCCGTGGCCGTACCTCGAGCCGGCGCTTCTGCGCGACCAGATCTTTATTTCAAGCGGCCACGGGACGGGGCTCTACGATCTGACCGAGGCGTTTTTCCGTGCCGAGGAGATCGAACCGGACGTTCGCGTCGTCGAGGATTCCGTGCTTGCCGCGAAGCGGTTCGCGGAGGAGGGATGGGGGATCTGCTTCGTTACGGAGGAGATCGCGAACAACGACCCGACGGACCGCCTCCGGTACTTTTCGACGAACGACACGCTGCCGCTCCGCCCCGTCGGCTACGCCTGG
>JAEEUO010000272.1 GCA_016286935.1 Bacillota bacterium
AAGCGCTGTTCGGCGAACGGTACGCGATCAAAGCATGCCGCGAATGGCTCGGCGTTCCGAACGAGATCGGCGAAGACGGCCGCCTGCTCGGCGGCGTGATCGAGATGCTGCTCCAGTCGCTCGTCTGCGCGTACGAGATCGAAGCGTTCAATGAAAACGAAGTCGTCTACGTGATCGACCGCGGCGGCCTCGCGATCACCGGCACCCAGTCGCTCGTCGAAGCCCACCTCTACATGTGGCAGGGCATGGTCAAGACGCTCGTGAACGCGATGTGGTCCGTCTGGGAGGAGGATTCCCCCAAGGGCAAGATGCGCATCAAGATCGCGAAGAAGATCGACAAGTTCATGTAAAGGAGGCGCGGATCATGTATAAGAACATCTTCAACAAAGACGAATGGAAGCGCGCCGAACATATGGCGGTCCGCGAAACGGCCGGCTGGTATCTCTTCACGCACCAGCTGATGGAGGTCCAGGGAGAGGACGCCGCGAAGTTCCTCGACCACATCTTCCCGAACCCGATCGCCAATCTGGCCGTCGGACGCGACCGCTACACGACGATGCTGAACGAGGACGGCGAGATCATCGACGACGTCGTCGTCCTGCGCATGGACGAGGACCGCTTCTGGGTCTCCACGCTCTACGGGACGAAGGCCGACGACTGGTTCTATTATCATTCCGACGGATTCGACGTCGATTCGTCCGAGATCACCGAGGACTGGCACATGTTCGCCGTCCAGGGCCCGAGATCGGCCGAAGCGCTGGATTCCGTCCTCTCGGAAGGCGTTTCGGGGCTCCGGTTCTTTGAGCACAGGAACGATTCGATCGACGGAATTGACGTTATCGTCAACCGCGGCGGCTTCACCGGTGAGAAGCTCGGCTTCGAGGTGTACTGCGCGGCGGACGACGCGGACGCCGTGGAAGAAGCGATCGCCAAGGCCGTTTCGGCCGTCGGCGGACGCGAGATCACGGAGTTCCAGGTCTTCGCGTGGACGCTCCCGACCGAGGCGGGCTTCTACTATATGCGCGACCTCAACCGCACGAATCCGTTTGAGGTCGGCCTCGAGAAGAACATCGACTGGGACAAGGATTTCATCGGCAAGGCCGCCCTTCTCAAGATCAAAGAGAACGGTCCCGCGCGCGAGATGGTCGGATTCGAGATCTGCGACGCGAACGAGGATTACTACATCCGTTCGAAGCAGTTCGGCGGCCCCGGCGAGCCCGTCTTCATCGACGGTGAGGAGATCGGACGCGTCTCGAAGCTCGTCTACTCCTACGTGAAGAACGTCAACAACGGCTACATCCTCGCGAAGAAAGGCGCACTCCGGATCGGCGACCGGTTCACGATCCACGGAACGGATTGCGTCGTCACGGAAAAGCGCTGGCTGTAAGGCCTTTATTCGCCCATCAGACGAACGAAACGGCACAGGTCGGAGACCTGTGCCGTTTTTGTGTTTCGATTCGTTATACGCCGTTTTACGCCTTCTGCTGAACGCCCTTGAGCGTCAGGTCGATGCGGTTCTGGTCGTCGATCTTGATGACCTTGACGGTGACTTCGTCGCCGATGTTCACGACGTCCTCGACCTTCTCGACGCGGTGGTCCGCGAGCTTCGAGATGTGGACGAGTCCTTCCTTGCCCGGCAGGATCTCGACGAACGCGCCGAACTGGAGGATGCGGGTGACCTTGCCGACGTAGACTTCGCCGACTTCGACTTCCTTCGTCAGCATCAGGATCTCACGCTCGGCAGCCTTGAGCGATTCGGCGTCGGGGGACGCGATCGAGACGAGGCCGTCGTCGTTGATGTCGATCTTGGCGCCCGTTTCCGCGATGATGCGGTTGATCGTCGAGCCGCCCTTTCCGATGACGACACGGATCTTGTCGGGGTCGATCTGCATCGAGATGATGCGCGGCGCCCACGGAGAGAGTTCCTTCCGCGGCGCGGGGATCTCGTCGAGCATCTTGTCCATGATGAACAGGCGGCCTTCATGGGCCTGGGCGAGAGCTCTGCGCATGATGTCGCGGGAGAGGCCGTGGATCTTGCAGTCCATCTGCATCGCGGTGATGCCGTCGCGCGTGCCGGTGACCTTGAAGTCCATGTCGCCGAGGAAGTCTTCCATGCCCTGGATATCGCTCAGGATGGCCATCTTGCCGTCGTCGCGGGTGATCAGGCCCATCGCGATGCCGGCGACCGGCGCCTTGATCGGGACGCCCGCGTCCATCAGCGCGAGGGTCGAGCCGCACGTCGACGCCATCGAGGAGGAGCCGTTCGAGCTCATGACCTCGGACACGACGCGGATCGCGTACGGAAAATCTTCGGGAGACGGG
>JAEEUO010000273.1 GCA_016286935.1 Bacillota bacterium
GGTCCGGACCGCGTTCCTTTCCGGTGCGATCGCCGGCCTCGTCGGGTTCCTCGTCGTCAGCGGCGCGGACCATACCCTCGCGGACGGCGTCGCCGCGGGCGTCGGCTTTACCGCGATCACGGTCTGCTGGCTCGCCCAGCTCAACCCGTTCGCGATGATCGCGATCTCGCTGCTCCTCTCGACGCTCTCGAAGGGCGCCGCGACGCTCCAGACGAAGATGAACATCCCGACGTCGCTCTCCGACATCATCACAGCCGTCATCCTCCTCTGCATGCTCGGCTGCGAATTCTTCATCAACTACCGCCTGATCACGCGCGGCCATCACGAAAAGGAGGTGCGGTAAATGTTTGCGAAACTCCTTGCATGGATCACCGCCGGCGTCGTCAGCGGAACGCCGCTTCTCTTCGGCACGTCCGGTGAGATCCTGACCGAGAAATCGGGCAACCTCAACCTCGGCGTCGAGGGCATGATGTACATGGGCGGCGCGTTCGGCCTCGCGGGCGCGTTCTACTACGAACAGGCGGCCGGAGAGAACGCGAACGGCATCGTCGCCGTCGTGATCGCGCTTCTCTGCGCGTTCCTCGCGGGCGCGTTCGGCGCGCTGATCTTCAGCTTCGTCACGATCACCCTCCGCGCGAACCAGAACGTCACGGGCCTCGCGCTCACGATCCTCGGCACGGGCGTCGGCCAGTTCGTCGGCGAATACATGCGCATCAACGTCGGCGGCTATGTCGCGCTCTCGAACGAGATGAAGGGCGTCTTCTCGAACTCCCCGTGGCCGGCGGCGCTCCGTGAGCTCCCGGTCGTCGGACCGCTTCTCTTCAACTACAACGTCTTCGTCTACATCGGCATCGTGATGGCGATCGCGATGGCCGTCTGGATGAAGAAGACGCGCGCCGGAATGAACCTCCGCGCCGTCGGCGAAAGCCCCTCGACGGCCGACGCCGCCGGCATCAACGTCATCCGCTACCGCTATCTCGCGACGACGATCGGCGGCGGGATCTCCGCGATCGGCGGCATGGTCTACATCATGACGACCGCCGGCTGCGTGTGGAACCACACCGGCCTTTCGGGCGTCGGCTGGCTCGCGGTCGCCCTCGTCATCTTCTGTCTCTGGAAGCCCGCGAACACGCTCTGGGGCGCGGCGCTCTTCGGCGTTCTGACGATCATGTACCTCTGGGTATCGATCCCGTTCATCCCGCGCCAGCTCTACAAGATCCTCCCCTACGTCGTCGCGATCGTCGTCCTGGTCCTCGTCTCGATGCGTCAGAAACGCGAGAACCAGCCCCCGGCCGCGCTCGGCACGAACTACTTCCGCGAGGAGCGGTAACGAAATGCTGTTTCGAAACATAGCGATCGTCGATGAGAACTTCGACGTCAGGGAAAAATGCTTCGTCGGCGTGAAGGACGACCGGATCGCCTACGTCGGAAAACGGGCGCCGAAGGACGCGGATTCGTACGGCGACGTGATCGAAGGACGCGGAAAGCTCCTGATCCCCGGCTTCGTCAACGCCCACGCCCACACCGCGATGACGCTGCTCCGCGGCTACGGCGAGAACATGAAGCTTCAGGAATGGCTCTTCACGCGCATCTTCCCGTTCGAGGACGAATGGTACGACGAGGCGGTCTACTGGGCGACGATGCTCGGGCTCGCGGAATCGGCCCGCGCCGGGATCACCTCGACGACCGACATGTATTTCCATATGAAGCCGATCTCCGAGGCGTTCCTCGCGTCGAAGATGAAGGGCAACCTCGGCCGCTCGCTCTCGTCGAGCGAAGGCGTCGCGTTCTACGACGACCCGCGCTGGAACGACGTCCTCGCCGGCCTCGAGTACAACGGCGCGGGAAACGGCCGGATCATCGCCGACCTTTCCGCCCATTCCGAATACACGACGCGTGAGGATACGATCGCCGCGATCGCGAACGAGGCGGCAAAGCGCGGCCTCCGCGTCCAGGTCCACGTCTCCGAGACGGCCCAGGAGCACGAAAACTGCCTCGAGGAGCGCCACAAAACGCCGGCGGCGTATCTGGCGTCCCTCGGCCTGTTCGACGTTCCCGCGACGCTCGCCCACTGCGTCTGGTGCGACCACGACGACATCCGCCTGCTCAAACAGAAGGGCTGCTTCGTCTGCTCGAACCCCGTTTCGAACGCGAAGCTCGCGAGCGGCATCATGGACATGGCCTATATGAAGCGCGTCGGCGTCGACGTCTGCCTCGGAACGGATTCCGTCGCGTCGAACAACAGCCTGAACTTCCTCGAGGAGATGAAGTTCTTCTCGCTGATCCAGAAGGTCCACACGAGCGATCCGACGTTCGT
>JAEEUO010000274.1 GCA_016286935.1 Bacillota bacterium
GGGAACGGGCTCGCCGGTTCCGTGACCGTGACGGACGGATACGTCGTGACGTCGGGCGGCTACGAGCGCTTCTTTACGGGCGACGACGGAACGGTCTACTGGCATCTCATCGACCCGGAGACGGGGTATCCCGCGAAGAACGGCCTGATCTCCGTGACGATCGTCGGCACGGAGGGAACGCGCTGCGACGCGCTGTCGACGGCGCTCTTCGTGATGGGAACGGAGAAGGCGGTCTCGTTCTGGCGCGAAAAACAAGACTTCGACGCGATCCTGATCACGGACGACGGCCGGATCCTCCTCACGCCGGGCGCCGCGGACCGGTTCACGGCCGACAAGGACTGCCCGTACGCGGTCGAGACGATCGGAGGCGCGAAATGAAGACGAAGACGTGGATCGTTCTCTTCGCCGCGCTCGCGCTCCTCAGCGCAGCCGCGATCGTTCTGATGAACGGCGGAGACCGCGCCGTGGCGGAGATCGTCCGGGACGGCGAGGTCGTCAAACGGATCGACCTGAGCCGCGTGACGGGACCCGAAACGTTCACGGTCGAAGACGGCGCCGGCGGGTATAACGTCGTCACCGTCGAGCCGGGGCGGATCCGCGTCGAGGACGCGAACTGCCCGGACCGCGTCTGCGTTCATTACGGCTGGCTCGAACGGAGCCGCATCCCGATCCTCTGCGTTCCGCATAAGCTGATGATCCGCATCGTCGGTGCCGACGGCGGCCCCGACGCGGTGTCGTATTAGGAGGCGCGTATGGCGAAACGGCTCACGACCGACGCGCTGCTCCTGACGGCGGCGCTCATCATCTTCATCGTCGAGGCCCAGATCCCGCCGGTCGTACCGGTCCCGGGCGTGAAGCTCGGCCTCGCGAACATCATCACCGTCTACGCGATCCGGCGCGTCGGGCCGAAGGACGCGTTCCTGATCCTGATCGCGCGCATCATCCTCGGAAGCGTCTTCGCCGGCCAGATGGTCTCGTTCCTGTACTCGCTCGGCGGCGGGCTCCTCTGCTTCGCCGCGATGCTCCTCGTCCGGAGGATCCTGAAGGAGGACCAGCTCTGGGTCGCGAGCGTCATCGGCGCGATCTTCCACAACGTCGGCCAGACGATCGTCGCGATCGCCGTGTTCGGGACCGTGAACGTCGCGTTCTACTTCCCCGTCCTTCTGCTTTCGGGCATCGTGACGGGCGTCTTTACCGGCGTCGCCGCACAGGCGCTCGTCCGGCGCATGAACGGAAAAATCAAGCCGTGACCGCGTTTTCCCGGCGCGGCTTTTGTGCTATACTGAACGAAAAGGAGTGCAAGCTATGAAATACGATTTTGACGAATACGTCGAACGCCGCAACACCGGTTCCGCGAAGTGGGACTGCTGGGTGGACTTCGATAAGCCGGAGGACGTTCTCCCGTTCTGGGTCGCCGATATGGATTTCCGCACGGCCAAGCCGATCATCGACGCGATCAAGAAGCGCGCCGACCACGGCATCTTCGGCTACGCGAAGACGCCGGCGGGCTACCGCGAGGCCGTGATGGCCTGGTACAGGACGTACTTCGGCTGGGAGACGAAGAAGGAATGGATGGTCTATTCCCCCGGCGTCGTCTTCGCCCTCGGCGTCGCGATCCGCGCCTATACGAAGCCCGGCGACGCGGTCCTGATCCAGCGGCCGGTCTATTATCCCTTCTCGAACATGATCCGTGAGAACGACCGCCGGATCGTCAACAACGCGCTGCTCTACGAAAACGGCGCCTACCGGATGGACTTCGCGGATTTCGAGCGCCAGATCGTCGAAAACGGCGTGAAGCTCTTCATTCTCTGCTCGCCCCACAACCCGATCGGGCGCGTGTGGACGCGGGAGGAGCTTGAGACGATCGGCGATATCTGCGTGAAGCACGGCGTGACCGTCGTCGCGGACGAGATCCACAACGACTTCGTCTACAACGGCCACAAACACACCGTTTTCGCCTCGATCAAGCCGGCCTTCGCGGACATCGCGGTGACGTGCACGGCCCCCTCGAAGACGTTCAACCTCGCGGGACTCCAGCTTTCCCACATCTGGATCCCGAATGAGGAGCTCCGGAACGCCTATAAGGCCGTCCTCTCCGCCGACGGCTACGACGAGCCGTCCGTCCTCGGCATGGCCGCCGCCCAGGCCGCCTACACCGAAGGCCGCGAGTGGCTCGAGCAGCTCCTCGTCTACATCCGCGCGAACGCCGATTTCGCGATCGGTTACCTCGCGAAGAACTGCCCGGCGATCTACGTCCCCGAGCTCCAGGGAACATATCTTCTCTGGCTTGAC
>JAEEUO010000275.1 GCA_016286935.1 Bacillota bacterium
ATGGGGTCGAGCGGATCATCGTGTGGGGGCTCGTGAACGGGTATACTTTCCGGCCGCTCGATGAGACGAGCTACGCCGCCCACCACCGCATCTTCAACTGAACCGAATGGGGACAGCCCGCCGCACGGGCTGTCTTTTTTTGCGCAAACGGTGGAAAAGCGCGCGGAAAACCGTTACAATGGAACAGCGGGCGCCCATGCGCCCTGAACATCGAACGAACAGCGAAGGAAAACACCATGTCAGAAATCGAACGCGAAACCGCGGCCGCGGCCGCCGCGGCGGCACCGGACCCTGAAACCGCCAAACCCGCCGAAACCGTCGAAACGGCCGAGGCCGTAAAACCGGAAAAGCCGAAGCGCAAATCGGGAGACCGCCGTGACGGACGCTATGTGAAATCGCCCGGCCTCCAGACCGTGATGGGCTATCTCTTCCCGAAGCGGACCGACTGCGAGGTCTACCTCAACGACAAGCTCGACGCGACGAACCTGCTCGCGTGGCTCGAGAAGAAGAACGCGGAACACCCGGACTACAAGACGACCGTCTTCCACTGCGCCGTCGTCGGAATGGCGCGGATGGTCAAGGAGCGGCCGCTGATGAACCGCTTCATCCAGGGCTACCGGATGTACGAGCGCGACGAGATCACGATCAGCTTCGTCGTCAAGCGCCGCTTCGCGGACGGGGCGGAGGAATCGCTGATGGTCCTGACGCCGAAGGACGACGACACGATCGACACGGTCAGCCGGAGGATCGTGGGCAACGTGAAGGAGACGCGCAAGAGCGAACACTCCACGGGCGGGATCGACGAGCTCCTCGACAAGTTCGCGGCGCTCCCCAGGATCGTCCTGATTATCGTGATCCGCCTGATCCGCATCCTCGACTTCTGGGGGATCAACCCGAAGGCTCTCACGGAAGGCGACCCGAACTACACGACGATCCTGACGTCGAACCTCGGCTCGATCGGCTGCCCGGCCGTCTACCACCACCTCAACAACTACGGCACGAACAGCATCATGATCACCATTGGCACGCTCCACAAAGAGGAGATCCTGATGCCCGACGGAACGAAGCAGATCCGCGACGTGATCGACGTCGGCGCGACGCTCGACGAACGGATCGCGGACGGCTTCTACTTTGCCAGAAGCCTCCGTCTGATGAAGCACATCTTCGAGAATCCGGAGCTTCTCGAGCTCCCGATCGGCGTCGACAGCAAGTTCGAATACTGAAGAAACGGACCGCCGGAACGAATCCGGCGGTCTTTTTTTGCGTTTGACGGCAATTAAATTATTGTAAACCGCACGGCGATGCGCTATAATCGGGTTCGAAGTCTTTTTGAAAGAGGTGAAAACACCCGATGGAACTGCGCCTGACACAGTTCGACCGCTATCTGCAGGCGGTAAAAAACGTATCCGAGAGTTCCCGCGTCGCGTATGCGAGCGACGTCCAGGAATTCTCCGTTTTTCTCTCCGCCCATAACGTCCGCGCGATGGAGGACGTGCTGCCGAAGAACGTTTCGGCGTATCTCACGAAACTGAAGGAAACGGGGAAATCGTCGTCGACGGTGAACCGCCGCCTCGCGTCGCTCCGCTCGTATTTCGCGTTTCTCGGCGCGGAGGGGCTGCTCCACGACAACCCCTGTTCCGGCGTGAAGGCGCCGCGCATCGAAAAGCGCAGCGTCGATTACCTGACGATCCCCGAGGTCGACGAGCTCCTCTCAAAGCCGGACGATACCGTCCTCGGCCTGCGTGACCGCGCGCTTCTGGAGCTGCTCTACGGGGCAGGGCTCCGCGCGAGCGAGGTGGCGGCCGCGAACGTCGAGGACGTCAACCTCCGCGTCGGCTTCATCGCCTGCGGCTCGAGCGCAGGCAAGGCGCGCATCGTTCCGCTCGGCCGGCCCGCGAAGGCGGCTCTCGAGACGTACCTGTTCGATTCGCGTCCGTCTCTGATGGCCGTCAAGGACGACCACGTCACCGGCGACCGCGCGCTCTTCGTGAACTACACGGGCGAGCGCCTGACGCGCCAGGGGATCTGGAAGATCCTGAAGGACTACGGGAAGGGGACGTCGTTCGTCGAAAAGCTCAATCCCCAGATCCTGCGCAATTCGTTCGCCGTCCACATGATCCAGAACGGCGCCGATCTCAAATCGATCCAGGAACTCCTCGGCAGCGAGGACCTCGCGTCGATCCGCGCATATCTCTCGGTCGCGAAGACCCACATCAAGGACGTCTACGACCGCACCCACCCGCGCGCGTAGGACACCCGGCCGGGAACGCGCGGAAAAC
>JAEEUO010000276.1 GCA_016286935.1 Bacillota bacterium
GCCGGCCATTGAGCCGCGGCGCTTTTTTTTATGCTTTTTTATCGGTTAGCTTTGCGGTTGAGCGCGATGTGGGCGATGAACTGGATCGCCGCGATGAGGATCCAGAACGCGCCGAGGAAGAACGCGCAGTGGAGGAAGTAGTCGCCCGGCATGATCAGAATGACGGGATCGACGGCTGGATCGAAGATCCAGTCCATGTTGTTGAAGAGGACGTGGTGGAACGCGACGAAGGCGCGGTCGAAATCGATCGCCATCGCGGAGAGAAAGACGGCCGGAAGCGCGATCGTCGTCACGGCCGAGATCAGAAGCGTTCCACGGTGGAGGCGGCGGTTGATCGCGCGGATCAGGAAGTACAGGCAGATCAGGAAGCCGATGAAGCCGGCGATGTAGAAGCCGATGAACACGGCCTTGACGTCGGCGAAGTGGGAGACGCCGGACGGGCTCCACGCAAGGTCCGGAAGGCTGAACTCCTTCTTCGAGAACGGCGACAGGAAGTCGATCACCGCGCGGTAGTTGCGGAAGATCACGTCGGCGGAAAGGCCGGTCCTTTCGGGCATCCGGAGCGCGGCGATATCGCGGACGAACGGCTGGTTCGACACGCAGATCACGCCGAGTCCGAACGCGGTCGAGAACAGAAGCGCGGCGATCCCGAGGAGGATGCCGTGGAACCACGCGATCGGCTCCGTCTCTTTTTTCTGGAAGAAGCGGTCTTTTTTCTTGTTCATGGTTACTCCTAAAGCGTTCCGTGATGGAGCGTCACCTCGCCCGACGAAAGCGAAACGTGTTTGCCTTCGGGCAGGACGACCATCAGGTTTCCGTTGTCGAGGACCGACGTCACGACGCCGAAGAACTCCTCCCCGTTCAGCGTGAAGTGGATCGAGCGGCCGAGGAGATAGCTGTTTTCCTGGTATTCTTCGATCATCTCGTGGGGGAACGGGCCGCCGTCCCACGCGCGGACTTCGCGGACCACCGCGTCGAGCACGGCCTTCCGGAGCGTTTCGCGCTCCGCCGCGGAGCCGCCGCCCGGGAGGCTCCTGAGATACGCCTCCGGAAAGACGACGCCGGCCGTATCGGCGATCTCCGCGGGGAAATCCGCCTCGCCGAACAGGTTCACGCCGATGCCCAGGATCACCGCGCCGTTCGCGTTCTCCGCGAGGATCCCGCAGACCTTCTTCCGCCGGATCAGGATGTCGTTGACCCATTTGATCGAGGGTCTCCGGCCATAGGCGTCCTCCGCGAACGGCTCAAGAGCACGCCTGACGGCCGTCGCCGCGAAGCACGTCACGAGCTGGTCTTCGCCGGGCGCTTCCTCCGGCCGGAGGACGAAGCTCACGTAGAGCCCGTTCCCCTTCGGCGACCAGAACGAGCGGCCGAGGCGTCCGCGCCCCGCGGTCTGTTCGGTCGAAACGACGGCCGTTCCGTGGGGGGCGCCCTCCTTCGCGAGGTCCTTCGCGATCCGGTTCGTCGAATCGCAGGTATCGAAATAACAGATGTTGTTCGAGTCAGGTCTCATGCGATGCGTTTACAGGGACGCGCCGAACGCGCGCGCCTTCGCGAGGCTCGCTTCCGCGCGCTGGTCCGCGTCGTCGCCGTTGATCTCGAGGATCCCGAGCGACTTCGCGCCGAAATAGCCGACGATCTCTCTGTACTGGGCTTCGATCCCCTCGTACACGCCGGGCGAACCGGAGCTCAGAAGGAGCGCGTACTTCTTCACGCCCTCCGGCTGGTTCTTCGAGTAGAAGCGCGCGATCGTGCTCTGCATCTGGCCGGTGAAGCCCCAGTAATGGACGGAGCTCGCGAACACGACGACTTCAGCGCCCTCGAGCGCCTCCCAGACCTTATCCATATCGTCGCGCACCACGCAGGTGCCGTTGCCCTTCGTGTGGCAGTATTCGCAGGCGAGGCAGGGCGCGATCTTCATCCCGCCGACGCGCAGGACGGTGACTTCGTGGCCCTTCTCCTCCGCGCCTTCGACGAACGCCTTGACGAGATGTACCGTATTCCCGTTCGGCCGCGGGCTTCCGTTCAGAACGACGATTTTCATGGTTTTCTTCTCCTTTTGCGTATGATCATCATCAGCGTTTTCAAGGTGATAATCTTTTGACAGTATACCATACCCGTGCGGATGTGGACAATCCATGTTTTCTGTTGCGGATTTCACGTTTCGGAATCCGTCTTGCGTAAATGTAAATTATAGTTTTTCTAGATAATATTTGACAGTTAGATGCTTTCGATGCTATATTTGTTTTGGCGCTGCCGACACGGTAGGCGGGACGAC
>JAEEUO010000277.1 GCA_016286935.1 Bacillota bacterium
AGAAGACGTTCTCCTACATTCCGAAGGTTCCCCAAAGCGAATATACGCCCGACGCGGACTATTTCTACATCTGCCACAACAACACCCTCTACGGGACCCAGTGGAAGAAGACGCCGGAGATGCTGCCGGGCGTTCCGCTCGTCGCCGATATGAGCTCCGATATCCTCTCGACCGAGGTCAACGTCGCCGATTACGGCCTGATCTTCGCGGGCGCCCAGAAAAACCTCGGCCCCGCGGGCGTGACGATCGCGATCATCCGCGAAGACCTGATCGGCCACGCCGGACCGAAGACGCCGATCCTGCTCGACTACAAGACCCAGGCCGAAGCCGGCTCGATGTTCAACACGCCCCCGACGTACGGCATCTACATCGCCGGACTGATGTTCCAGTGGATCAAATCCGTCGGCGGCGTCAAGGAACTCCAGAAAGTCAACGAAAAGAAGGCGAAGCTCTTCTACGACGCGATCGACGAGTCGGCGCTCTTCACCTGCCCGACCGCGAAGGAGGACCGCTCGAACATGAACTGCCTCTTCGTGACCGGAAACGCCGACCTCGACAAGAAATTCGTCGCGGAGGCGAAGGAAGAGGGCCTCGTCAACCTCGCCGGCCACCGCTCCGTCGGCGGCATGCGCGCGTCGCTCTACAACGCGATGCCGTACGAGGGCGTCGAGAAGCTCGTCGATTTCATCCACAGATTTGATAAAGCCAACAAATAAGAGGTCATACCATGTACAAGATCGCCACTCTGAACAAGATCAGCCCTGTAGGACTGAAAGAATTTACGGCCGACTATGAGGTCGGCGCCAAGCTCGAAGAGGCGGACGGCGCGCTCGTCCGCTCCGCGGATATGCACGAAACGGCCCTGCCGGAAGGCTTCCTGGCCGTCGCGCGCGCCGGTGCCGGCGTGAACAACCTCCCGCTCGACGAGATGGCCGCGAAGGGCATCGTCGCGTTCAACACGCCCGGCGCCAACGCCAACGCCGTCAAGGAACTCGTCATCGGCCAGCTGATCGCCGCGTTCCGCAACGTCGCCGAGGGCATCATCTGGACGAACGGCCTGACCGAAAACATCGCGAAGGCGGTCGAGGACGGCAAGAAAGCGTTCGTCGGCCACGAGATCATGGGCAAGACGCTCGCGATCGCCGGCCTCGGCGCGATCGGCCGCCTGATCGGCCACGCCGCCTGCGAGCTCGGCATGACCGTCACCGGCTACGACCCGTACCTGACCGACGCCCAGATCAAGGCGCTCGATCCGCGGATCATCGTCCGCGATACGATCGAAGGCCTCGTCGAAGACGCCGACGCCGTGACGATCCACATCCCCGCGATGCCCTCGACGAACGGCATGTTCAACGAAGCGCTCATCAGCCGCATGAAAGACGGCGTCATCATCCTCAACTACAGCCGCGACAAGCTCGTCGACGAGAAGTACCTCCTCACGGCGATCGCGTCCGGCCACGTGAAGAAGTACGTCTGCGACTTCCCGAACGAGACGACGATCAACCAGCCCGGCGTCGTCCTCACCCCGCACCTCGGTGCCTCGACCGACGAGGCGGAGGACAACTGCGCCGCGATGGCCGCGAAGCAGCTGATGGATTACATCGAAAACGGCAACATCATCAACTCCGTCAACTTCCCGCGCCTCGACCTCGGCAAGCGCACCGGCAAGCGCGTCGTCGTCCTCGCGAAGGACGTCGAGGATCTGCCGGCGAAGGTCACGGAAGCGCTGAAGGAACAGAACGCGTCCGTCACGAACCTCGTATCCGGCGTCCGCGGCCCGGTCTCGGCCGTCCTCGCCGATTACGAGATGAACGGCAAGGGCAACCGCAAGGACGGCGGCCTCTGCAAAATGTGCGTCGGCAAGGTCGCCGGCGCCGTCCGCGTCCGCGTGCTTGAGTAGGGCACAGAGCGTTTTAAAACTCTTGCATTCGGCGTAATAGCACAAATCACGTCGCAAGCTTTCGGAAAAATAACGGGGCCCCATCTCAACCCCGTTATTTTTATTCGAAAACTTTTGCTTTGGCGATTTGGCAATTACACTGCCGAATGCTGCGAATGACTGTTTTCA
Organism: Bacillota bacterium; assembly: GCA_016286935.1. GTDB lineage: Bacteria > Bacillota > Clostridia > Peptostreptococcales > Anaerovoracaceae > JAEEUO01. Next base: position 2,069 of record JAEEUO010000277.1, read on the forward strand.
AACGCTCTATGCCTTGCGCTAAAAAAACAAAAATAATTCGGTACCGAACTATTGACAAACGAAAACGGACGCGCTATATTTACTTCGGTACCGAACAATAATGACGTTCGGCGCCGCAGCGCATGAGGCGAACGGCGCCGGAAGTGTCCGAACAAGCAAAGTGAATGACCGATACACCGATCGAGAAGGAATGACAGGAGGGAATGA
>JAEEUO010000012.1 GCA_016286935.1 Bacillota bacterium
TCATCCCGTTCCGCTATGACACCGAGACGTCGTCGCATCTTTCGGAGGTTCTGGAGAACGCCGCCGTTTTCATTCCGCTCGGTGTTTTCCTCCGCATGCTCGGAACCGGCGCAGGGAAAACGATCCTTTCGGGGTCGCTTGTGAGCCTCGCCTTCGAAACGGTTCAATATGTGTTCGCGATCGGAGCGGCCGACGTCACGGATCTCATCACGAACACGGCAGGGACGGCGATCGGCGTCAGCGCTTACGCTCTGCTCGTGCGTCTGTTCCGTGACGAACGGAAACTGAACGGGACGCTGAATACCGCGGCGCTGATCGGAATGGCGGCGTTCCTTCTGCTGTTCGTCGTGATCTTTTATATGAACTGAGCCGCGGTCATACCGCGATCGCGATCAGGAACGCAAGAATGACGGCCGGCGCCATCGGAAGGGCGCCGGTCAGTTTTGTTTTTCGAAGGAGAAGTGCGATCAGTGCAAAGAGGCCGTTCAGGAGAAATGCGCAGAGGAGGAAGGAGAACACGGGCAAAAGGTCTTCCGCAGACAGACGGTCGCCGGATGGACGGAGGGCGCCGAGGAGGAACGCGAGCGCGGCGAAAAGCTTGACGTCGCCGAGACCGAGCGGAGCCGGCCTCCCGAAGAGCGCGGGAAGGGCCGCCGGAAGCGTCAGAACGCCCGCTGACAGCGCGAAACGGGCCGCGGCGGGAAAAGTATCGGCCGGAGACGGAAACAGCGCCAGAACGCCGATCAGGGCGATTCCGAGGAGATGCGGATCGGGGATCACGCGCCGCGCGAGATCGACGGCGGCGATCTGGATCAGAACGGCGGAAAGAACGAAGGACAGCGCCGCGGGAAGAGGAAGGCCGGCCGGCGGAACGCGTAAACCGTCCGATAGGAAAAGGACGGGAAGCGCGGACAGCGCGCCGGTCCCGAGGGACGCGGAAACGCGCACGCGGAGGGACGGCAGGATCCGCGGGACGGGCGGCTCCCAGCGCTCCCGCAGCCACGATTCGGGCAGAAAACGGAGCGCCGACAGCGCGAGAAACGCGGCGGAAGCGCCGAAGAGGAACGCGCGAAGCGCAAATAAAAAGATCGTCCGGGTCATCATAAGCATCACAGGCGCTCCGTTTCCCCAAACGACGTCTGTCAAGATCGTAGCATATAATAACTGGAATGTAAAGAAAAAAATAGAAATCACAGCAAAACGATAAAAGCCCTGTTGTCCGCGGAACTGTTTATGATATAATCACTATGTATGATTACGATAACGATCACCGAAAACGAGGCGGGTCAGCGGCTCGACCGCTACCTGAAGAAGTCCCTGAAGAACGCTCCGCTGAGCTACATCTACAAGCTCCTGCGGACGGGCGTGAAGCGGAACGGCAAACGCGCGAAGGAGGACGTCATGCTCGAGGCGGGCGACGTCCTTTCGCTGTACATTCCCGAGGAGGAATACGCGTCCTACGCGAAGAAGGCCGCTCCCCGGACGGCCAAGCGCCAGTTCCGGATCGCCTACGAGGACGACCGCGTCATCGCCGTCGAAAAGCCGCTCGGCCTTCTGACCCACGGAACGAAGGAGGAGAAGAAGGACACGCTCGCGAACCAGGTGATCGATTACCTGATCGAAACGGGAAGCTACGTTCCCTCCGCGAACGCGACCTATACGCCGTCTCCCGTGAACCGCCTCGACCGCAACACGACCGGCCTCGTGCTCTTCGCGAAGGACTATCCCGCGGCGCGCGCGCTGACGGCAATGATCCGCGAGAAGGGCTACGTCCGCAAGTATTACCTGACGCTCGTGTCGGGGAACCTTGCCGGGGATCTCCGCCTGACCGGCCGCCTCGAGAAGGATGCGCGCACGAACACCGTCCGCGTCCTTCCGGAGGATGACGAAGCCGGCAAGGAGACCGAGACGGTCGCGCGGCCCGTCGCCCGTTACGACGCGGCGTTCGCGGTGCACGGAAAGACGAAGCGCCAGTCGTTCACGCTCGTCGAGGTCGAGCTCGTGACCGGCCGCACCCACCAGATCCGCGCCCACCTCGCGGCTGCCGGGTATCCCGTCGTCGGCGACGAAAAGTACGGCGACCGGTACGCGAACCGCGACATCCAACGCACGTACGGCCTTTCGACCCAGTTCCTCCACGCGTACCGCCTCGCGTTCGACGCGGCGGAACCGCCGGTGGAGAATCTGGCCGGGAAGGAGATCCGCTCCGAACTCCCGCCGCTCCTCGCCCGTGTGAAGGAAGGCCTTGAAACCGGACAAAATCAACAGAAAGAAGAAACGAACCGATGCCTGAACTCGAAAACCGACCGGCCGAACAGACCGAAAAAACCGAACAGACCGAACAGACCGTAGCGGCCGCGGCGCCCCTCACGGGCATTGCCGCCGTCCGGGCGTGGACCGGATGGAAGGGGATCCTGCGCGACGCGGCGACCGTCCTCGTCCTCGCGGGACTGATCCTGACGTTCATCAAGCCCTCGATCGTCATGGAGCATTCGATGGAAGATACGCTCGTCGAGCGCGACTATCTGATCCTCCTCCGCCAGCATTACCGCATCTTCAGCTCGCCGAAGCGCGGCGACATCATCGTCTTCCACACGTCGATGACGGACGGGAAGGGCCGCTCCAAGGACCTGATCAAGCGCGTCATCGGCCTCCCCGGCGAGACGGTCGCGATCTCCGGCGGCGTCGTCTACATCGACGGCGAACCGCTCGACGAGCCGTATACGAAAGAAGGCTACACGGGCACGCGGATGTCGGAACTGACCGTGCCGGAGGGCATGCTCTTCTGCATGGGCGACAACCGCCAGAACTCCCTCGACAGCCGTTCCCTCGGCTGCGTCGATATCAAACAGGTCCTCGGCAAAGCCGTCTTCCGCCTGTTCCCATTCAGCAAGATCGGGACCCTTTACAAGGACCTCCCCTATTGACGACCATGCACGAAAAGAAGACCGTAGCAAACAACCGGAAAGCATTCCACGATTACTTCATCGAGGAGCGTTATGAGGCGGGGATCGTCCTGACCGGAACGGAGATCAAGTCCGTCCGCCAGGGCAAGGTCAGCCTCAAGGAATCGTACGCGCGCGTGAAGAACGGCGAAGTCATCCTCTCCCAGATGAACATCTCCCCGTACGAACAGGGCAACCGCTTCAACGCCGACCCGCTCCGCGACCGGAAGCTCCTCTTACACAAAGAAGAGATCCGCAAGCTGATCGGCTATATGCAGCTGAAAGGCCTGACGCTGATCCCGCTGTCGATGTACCTCGACGAACACGGCCGCGCGAAGATCGAGCTCGGCGTCTGCCGCGGCAAGAAACTATACGACAAGCGCGAGGATATCGCAAAGCGCGACGCGAACCGCGACGCGGCGCGCGCGAAGAAACTGTCCCGATGAACCGGCGGCCGGAGGCCGCCTTTTGCGATGACGAGAGAAGAACGAATCCGGGAACGGAACGACCTGACGAGCGGCGCCATCTGGAAGAAGCTGCTCGTTTACTGGCTTCCGATCGCTGCCGGTACGATTTTCCAACAGCTCTATAACGCCGTCGACGGCATCGTCGTCGGCAAATTCGTCGGAACCGAGGCCCTCGCGGCCGTCGGCGGTTCTTCGACGTACATTTCGTCGCTCATCATCAACTTCTTCGTCGCGCTCTCCGGCGGCGCGTCCGTCATCATCGCCCAGTATTTCGGCGCGCGCGACAACGAAGCGGTCTCGCGCGCGACCCATACCGCCGTCGCGTTCTCCGTCATCTCCGGCCTCGCGATCACCGCGATCGGCGTGGTCTTCTCGCCGACGTTCCTCGCGTGGATGAATACGCCCGCCGAGACGGTCGGCGACGCGGCGCTCTATCTGCGCACCGTCTTCTTCGGCGCCGTCTTCACGCTTCTCTACAATATGGGCGCGGGCGTCCTCCGCGCGGTCGGCGATTCCAGGCGGCCGTTCCTCTATCTGATGCTCTGCTGCCTTCTGAACATCGTTCTGGACCTTCTGTTCGTCATCGGATTCCGCCTCGGCGTGCGCGGCGTCGCGATCGCGACGGTCGTCTCCCAGGCGGTCTCGGCCGTTCTCGTTCTCGCGCGGCTCGCGAAGGCGGACGGCCCGTACCGGCTGTTCCTGAACCGCGTCCGGCTCCACGTCCCGTCGCTCGTCCGCGTCCTGAAGATCGGCCTGCCGCTCGGCTGCCAGTCGTTGATGTACTCGATGACGAACACCCTGATCCAGGTCGGCATCAACTCCCTCGGCACGCTCGTCGTCGCGTCGTGGTCGCTCTCCGGAAAACTCGACGGCTTCTACTGGGGCGTCGTCAACGCGGCCGGCGTGGCGCTCTGCAACTTCATCGGCCAGAACTACGGCGCCGGTCAGAACGAGCGCGTCGCAAGGAGCGTCCGCGTCGGATTCCTGCTCTACGAGGCGATGACGGCGATCATGGTCGGGCTCCTGATGGGCTTCGGCCACCAGCTCCTGCCGCTCTTCACCGACGATTCGGCCGTCGTCGAACAGACGTGGCTCGTCATGACGTATTTCGTGCCGTACTACTTCCTCTGGACCGTCATCGAGGTCTTCTCCGGCGCGCTCCGCGGCAAGGGCAACACGACGGTCCCGTTCATCCTCACCGCGCTCGGCGTCTGCGTGATCCGGATCATCTGGATATACATCGTTTTCCCGTCGAATCCGTCCGTCCGGCTGATGAGCTACTGCTATCCGGTGTCGTGGGCCCTCACGGCCGCGGCGATGGTCATCTACTATTTCCATACGGTCCGGAAGGGGAAAACGATCAAACCGTAAAAAACCATTGGACAAACGCGTCCGGATACCGTATAATAACTTTTGCGCGAATATGGCTCCATGGTCAAGCGGTGAAGACGTCGCCCTCTCAAGGCGGAATCACGAGTTCGATTCTCGTTGGGGCTACCAACGAAAAGCCGTCAGTTCCCGAAAGGAAGGCTGACGGCTTTTTCTTTGTCCGGATCGTCCTCTTGAATCGGGGCTGCTTTGTATTATAATTAACGTAACCACTTGAATCTGTGAAAACGAGGAACGTGTTATGAGCAAGAAACGGAAAACGACGATCGTATTCGCAGCGGTCCTGCTGATCTGCGCTCTGCTCGCGCCCAGATCGTCGGCGGACTATACGCAGTTTTACGGCTATCTGGATGCGGACGGTCTGGAAGCGTTCGTCAACGCGGACAACGTGACCAGCCTTGTGAGCGCTGCGGATCTGAATCTGACCGAAGGCTGGTATATCGTCGATTCGGACGTGACCGTCGATAACAGCGTCGCGGCGGAAGGCAGCGTGTATCTGATCCTGGCCGACGGCTGCACGCTGACAGTCGGTAAGGATCTCATCGTGAAAAAAGCCGGGAACGACGTCGAGGGCTTTCTCAACGTCTACTGTCAGAGCGGCGGCACGGGCGCTCTGAGCGTCGGCAACATCACGGTCGAAAACGGCTACCTCTACATCCACGGAGGAGTCATATCGGCGAGCGGCACGATCGCCGCTGCGACCGGCAGCGTGTCCATCCGCTGGTCGACTCCGCAAAACAGCGTGACGGCGGCGGTCTACGGAGACAGCGTGGCGCTGGAAGACACCTTCGCCGCGGACGGCACGAACGTTCCCGCGTCGACGTCGAACCTGAGCGATCTCGGCGGACTCAAGCTCATCCCGGCCCTTGTCGTCACCTTCGGCAAGGGAGACGGCACGGGCACGATGAGCGACGTGGCCGTCCCGGCGTCGAGCCCGTCCTACACGCTGCCGGAGTCTGCCTTTACTCCGCAGGAGAACATGATGTTCGACCATTGGGAGCAGCTCGAGGACGCCGTCAGCACCCCCGTTTCGTCTCCGCTCACGCTCACGAAGCAGAACACGACGCTCGTCGCGAAATACAAGGCCATCCCCGATTTCAAGGTCACCTTCGACCCGGGAGACGGAAGCGGAACGATGAACGACGTGTCCGTTTCTCACTCGAGTCCTTCGTACACGCTCCCGGAGTGCATCTTTACGCCTCCGGCCTACATGGAGTTCGACCACTGGGAGGAACTCGACGGCGCGGTCAGCACCCCCGTTTCGAGTCCGTTCACGCTGACGAAGTCGACCACGACGTTCGTCGCGAAATACAAGGCCGTAGAGGCGCCGCCTCAGCCGGAGCAGGTCTCGTGGCTGCTTGAAAACGGGGTGCTCACGATCAGCGGCAAGGGCTCTATGGAGGATTACGCAAAGAGATCCGCTCCGTGGTTCTCGCGCCGCGCCGAGATCACCTCCGTGGTGATCGGACCCGACGTCGACCACATCGGCGCGTACGCGTTCTATGCCTGCGGCGCGATCGAAAGCGTTTCGATCCAGGGACGCGGCGTGCGCGTCGGCGATCGCGCGTTCTCTTACTGCTGCGCCGTTTCGGCCGTCACCCTCGGCGATAACGCTTCGATCTCCGCGATCGGCGAAGGCGCATTCTACGCCTGCTTCAGTCTGACGGACCGCGGCTTCGCGGGCAGCGCGACGGTCGGCAGTAAAGCATTCGAACTCTGCGGTCTGGGAGGATGAGCGAAATGAAAAAGATCACAGCTATACTTTTGACGATACTGATCCTCTGCGCGTCGACGGTCACGGCGTTCGCCGCGCCTGCGGCCGATGAGGCGATGCGGCTTTCGGAATTCTCCGGCACGGTAACGGTCAAAAACGCTTCCGGCGTTGCGCTGAAGGCGGAGGAGGGCATGCCCCTGTACAACGGATATACCGTAGAGACCGGCCCCGCCAGCACCGCGCTGGTCAAGTTGGACGCCACCAAGGAGATCACCCTGGACAGCCGGACTTTATGCAGTGTGAAACACAGCGGCAAAAAGGCCGAAGTGTTCCTTTTCGCGGGAACGGTCTTTTTCAACTCTGACGTTCCGCTCCGCAGCAACGAAGCGTTCATCATCCGTTCGAAGGACATCGTAAACAGCATCCACGGCTCCTTCGGCTGGCAGAACCCTACTGGCGTAGGGCTCCTGTACGGCAGAACGCACGTGGACATTGTCGGCGGCACGGTGGACCTGATCGGCGGCAAAAAAGTTGATGTTGCACCCGAAATTGGCTCAACCGTAATCGTCATCGATGGAGGCAAGGATTTGATGCCGAGCAATATTACCGCCGATTCCGTTCCCGCCATCGCGGCGGCTGCCGTCGCGGCCGACCCGGCCATGCAGGGAAAACTGGAGAACGCGGGAAAGATCGATGTGAATGCGATTATCGGCAGTGCCGACAGCAAAAAAGCCGGCGAAGCTGCGGCGGAACAGGCTGCGGTAGCGTCGGCTCAAGCGGCGGCTCAGGCGCAGGGCGCGGCAATGGGAACGACGGTCGTATTCCCGTCCGGCAGCAGCGCTGAAGCAGTTAAGCCCTCGCAACCGCCATCCCCATCGGGCGGCGAAGGAGGCAGTAGCGGCGGGGACAGCGGCACTTCCGTCTCCGGCAATGCTGCGGATTCCCAGGCGCTGATGGCGCAGCTTTCGGGCGGGAACGCGACGCTCGATCCCGGCGGGTGGACCATCAGCTACACCGGCGTTACCGTCGGCGCGGGGCAGACGCTCAACATCACCGGAAGCGGCACTGTGAGCATGCCCGCCCTGACGATCGAAGCGGGTGCCACGGTCAACGTCTTCGCCGGCGCGACGCTCGCCGTCAGCGGCACGGACCTGGTTTGGCGCGGTACGCTCACCAACAACGGCACCACTCAGAACGGCGCGGACACGGCATTGCTGGGGTCCGTTGTGAACAACGGCACGTTCACCAATTCCGGTACGTTCGCCGTCGCTCCCGGAGCGAGTTTTACCGGCGGAACCGTGAGCAATTCGGGGACGGTCATCTCCAACGGCACGTTCTCTCCGGGCGCCTGTGACGGCGTCGTTATCAGAAAGTGATCGGAAAAGAGGAACCCATGATGAAGAAATATCTGTCCCTGCTGTTTGCGGCGGTCCTGCTGCTTGCGGCCCTCGGAACCGGAACGATATACGCTTCGACGTTCACCGCCGGCGACATCCGCGGCGGCGCGCCCGCCGGAGCCGCCTTTGCGGAGGACGGCTCGCTTCTCGTGTGCGACACCTGGAACAAGGTCGTCTGGAAGGTATCCGGCGGCTCTGCGGCACTGTACGCGGGAGCGATCGGTGTGCCGGGCGTTACGGGTGAGCCGGTCGGCGGTTATCACGACGACGCTTCGGAACGCGCGTATTTCCTCGAGCCCTGGGCGGTCGTTCCGTTCGCGGACGGCTTCGCCGTTTCGGATGCGGGCGCCGACGTCGTGCGCTATATCGCGAACGGCAAGGTCTATACATTCTCCGGATCGGGCCGTGAGGGAACAGCCGACGGCATCGCTTCCGACGCGTCGTTCCGCCATCCGACCGGACTTGCTTCGGACGGAAACGGCAATCTCTATATCGCGGACACCGGAAACGGACTGATCCGCCGCGCCGACGAATCGGGCCGCGTTACGACGGTCGTGCAGGGCCTGGAGAGCCCCATGGGGCTCGCCTGGTACGACGGGGCGCTCTATATCGTCGAGACCGGCCGCAGCCGTATCTCCCGCTGGAAGGACGGCACGCTTGAGACGGTCGCCGGAATCTCCGAAGCAACGGAGACCGCGGACGAATACGTCGGCGGCTATACGGACGGCTCCGTCTCCCGTGCGCGGTTCGACCATCCCCAGGGGATCGCGGTCGGCGCGGACGGCACGGTATACGTTGCGGATACGGGCAACGGCGCGGTGCGCGCGATCATCGGCGACCTCGTCTGCACGGTCGCCTGCGGCTCTCCGGACGCGTTCTTCCCGGTTAGCCCGCGCAACGTGCTGATCGCGGAGGACACGCTGTACGTCAGCGACCGCTTCGTGCCGGAGATCCTCACGTATCCGGCGCCTGCCGGCAGCTATGCCGACGTGGAGGAGGGCGAATGGTTTGCCGAAGCCGCGGACAGAATGACGCTGCTCGGAGTCGTCCGCGGCGCTTCCGACACGGAATATGCCGCCGGAGATGCGATCAGCCGCGCCGCGTTCGTTACGGCCCTGTCGCGCATGCACCGGCTGGACGAGGGCTTTGCGATCATCGACGGCGACGCGTCCTTTGACGACGTTTCCGAAAACGAGCCGTTTGCCGCGGCGGTGCGCTGGGCGGCGGACTGTGCGATCGTGGAAGGAACGGGCGAAGGCAAGTTCTCCCCGGACGATCCTCTGCGGCGTGAGGACCTCATCGTGATGCTTTACAATTACGCGCGGTTCATGGGATACGACGTGAGCGCGACCGGCGATCTTTCGGGCTTCCCCGACGCCGACAGCCCGGACGCTTACGCGGGGACGGCGCTTTCCTGGGCGGTCGGCGCCGGTATCCTCGAAGGCACGACGCTTGAAAACGGCACGCTGATGCTCGATCCGCAGGGAACGGCCACGCGGGCGCAGGCGGCGGTCTTCGCGGAGCGCTTTCTCGGGAAAGCCGTGAAATGACCGCATAGACAGAAACCTGTTTCCAATGAAAAAAGGCACCCGCGGGTGTCTTTTTTTCTTGCCTTTTTGTGAGAGAAAGAATATCATAATAGTAAATCTATCACAATAAACCCCGGACCGGAGGAAGACGATGCGGAACACGGAAAAAGACGAACGGGAGATGGCGGAACGCCGGGAGCGCATGCTCCGGACCGGCCTCGCCCTGTTTGCGGAGAAGGGCATCGAAGCGGTGCCTTTGCAGACCGTCGCGGACGCCTGCGGGATCGGCGTCGCGACGGTGTACCGCTATTTCAATACGAAACTGGATTTCGTGATCGCGATCGGCGCGCGGGAGTGGGAATCCTTCTTCCGCGAGGTCGAGGAGGAGTACGCCCGGAACGGCGGCGGCGCGATGAACGCGGCGGAGGAACTCGAGTTCTATCTGGATTCGTATATCTTCCTGTACCGCGAGCATCCGGAGATCCTCCGCTTCAACCAGGACTTCAACGGCTACATCGTCCACGAAAAGGCGACGCTCCCCCAGCTCGCGGACTATATGAGGGCGATCGCTCCGTTCCAGAATAAGTTTCATCTGTTATACGAAAAAGGCCTTCGCGACGGTACGATCCGCACGGACGAACCGGAGCATACGATGTTCAACGCCACGATGCACATCATGCTCGCGGTGTGCGGCCGCTATGCGCAGGGCGTCGTCGTCAAGGGCAGCGGCCCGGAGGATCTGACGTATGAGCTGATGATCCTGAAAGACATGATCCTCGAACGGTACGTCAGGCGGTAGAAAAATGGATTCCACGAAACAGGAAAAAAACGCACAGGCGCCCGGATACGCGCTGAAAGAACCCGCGCGGACGATCGTGATCGTCTTCGCGTGCGTTCTCGTCAACTTCGCCGGGAGCCAGCTCGCAGGCAATCTGGAACTGCCGTTCTGGATGGACTGCTTCGGGACGATGTTCGCCGCCTACGTGCTCGGGCCGATCAGCGGCGCGATCGTCGGCATCACGAACAACATCATCTATTCCTTCTGGAATCCGATGTCTCTGATCTACATGATCACGAGCGTGTTCATCGGCCTGACCGTCGGCCATATGGCCCGGAAGAAGTATTTCGAATCCTTCTTCGGCGTCACGACGGTCGCGGGCGGCGTCACGCTCGGCTCCGTCCTCATCTCGACGGTCCTGAACCTGCTGATCTGGGGCGGGAGCGTCGGCAACGTCTGGGGCGACGGCGTCCGGAACTATCTGATCGAAAGGGGCGTGCCCGGTTTCCTCGCCTCGGGGATCGGCCAGCTCTATCTGGAATTCCTCGATAAGCTCATCACGGTCCTCCTGCTGTATCTGGTGATCCGGATCAGCCGGCGGATCCGCAAACGCCGCGACGCCCGGCGCGGAACGGCGGTGCTGATCCTGCTCGCTCTGCTTTTGACCCAGGCGATGCTCTTCCCCGGAGAGGCCCATGCCGCGATCGAGACGGACTACACCTATAACCAGCAGATCTACAACGCCGACAGCGGCCTGCCCGGCGGCCACGCGAACGACGTGGTGATGACGAACGACGGGATCCTGTGGATCGGCGCGAATTCCGGCCTGTACCGCTATTCCGGCACGACCTTCCGCTTTATGGAGGAGTTCGACACCGTCCGGAACGTCAACTGCCTGTACGTGGACCAGGAGGGCCGCCTGTGGATCGGGACGAACGACAACGGCCTGGTCCTGTCGATCAACGGAAAGGCGGCCAATACGCTGGACGGCGCGAGCGGGCTTCCTTCCGATTCCGTGCACGGCATCGTCCAGAACCGGGACGGCGATTACTACGTCGGCACGGCAGGCGCGACGACGATCGTCCGCATCTCCATCGGCATCACGGTCACCGCGGTCCTTCCGGAGGTGCGCGGCGCCGAATGCCTCACGGCGGACGCGGAGGGAAACGTCGCTGCGGTCACGTCCGACGGCCGGCTCTTCCTGCTCCGGGAGCAGAAGGTCCTCCGCGAGATCACGGACGAAGCCGGCGAGGCTGTCTTTACCGCGTGCTCGTTCGATGAAAGCGGCCTTCTCTGGGCAGGCACTTCGGACGGAACGATCCGGAGCTACCTCATCGGCCGCTCCCGTCCGGTCGACGCCAGGCGAGTGAAGGTCTAAGGCGTTCA
>JAEEUO010000278.1 GCA_016286935.1 Bacillota bacterium
GATCGAGGACCACGCGGCGGCCGAAGGCATCCCCGTCCGCTTCGCGGCGAGCAAGCTGATCGAGGGCGACGAACAGATCCTCGCCCAGCTGAAGCTCGACCGGAACGAGACCGAGATGCTCGAACACATCGTCCTCCAGATGGAGACGGAGCGCGGGCTCGACCGGAGCGCGGCGATGGCCGACATGCGCTATTCGTACATCTACAAGGTCTGCGACCGCTGCGTGATCCGTCCGCGGGAGAGCCGCGAACACCTCCGCAGCGAGAAGATCGACCGCCTGCTGACCGGAAAATACACGGCGATCCCGTCGTTCATCCTGATCATGGCGCTCGTGTTCTTCCTGACGTTCGCCCTGATCGGACCGCTCCTCCAGGGGTGGATCGAGGCGGGCGTCAATGGGCTCGGCGGCCTCGTCGCGGACTGGATGGCCTCCGTGAACGTCAACCGGGCGGTGCAGTCGCTCGTCATCGACGGCGTCTTCAACGGCGTCGGCAGCGTTCTGAGCTTCCTGCCGATCATCGTCGTGATGTTCTTCTTCCTGTCGCTCCTCGAGGACAGCGGCTATCTCGCGCGGATCGCGTTCGTCATGGACAAGCTGCTCCGCAAGATCGGCCTTTCGGGGCGCTCCATCGTCCCGATGCTGATCGGGTTCGGCTGCACGGTCCCCGCCGTCATGTCGACGCGGACGCTCCCGAGCGCGCGCGACCGCAAGATGACGATCCTCCTCACGCCGTTCATGTCCTGCACGGCGAAGCTGCCGATCTACGCGTTCTTCGTCGCCGCGTTCTTCCCCGGAAACGGGTGGTGGATCATGACCGGGCTCTACCTGCTCGGCATCGTGACGGCCGTCCTCGTCGCGCTCCTGTTCAAGAAGACGATCTTCAAGGGCGAGGCCGTGCCGTTCGTGATGGAGCTGCCGAACTACCGGATGCCGCGCCTCAAGAACGTCGTCCATCTCCTCTGGGACAAGGCGAAGGATTTCCTCCAGCGCGCGTTCACGGTCATTCTGATCGCGACGATCGTCGTCTGGTTCCTCCAGAGCTTCGACTTCCGCTTCAATCTGACGGAAGACCCGCGGACCAGCATCCTCGCTGCCGTCGCGGGGCTGTTCGTTCCGCTGATGCGGCCGGCCGGCCTCGGCGACTGGCGCATCGTGACGTCGCTCGTCAGCGGCTTCATGGCGAAGGAGAGCGTCGTGGCGACGATGGAGGTCCTGTTCGTGTCCGGCGGCGTCGCGGCGGCGCTGTCGAATCTTACGGCGGCGTCGATGCTCGTCTTCAGCCTGCTCTACACGCCGTGCGTCGCGGCGATCGCGGCGGTCAAACGCGAGCTCGGCTGGAAGTGGTCGGTCGGCGTCGTCCTCTGGCAGTGCGGGATCGCGTGGCTCGCGGCCTGTATCGTCCGGCTGATCGGGGTGGCGTTCGGACTCGCCTGACGGCGGAATTCTTTATTAAGGCTTTTCAGGGCGCGGGAACTCCCGCGCCTTTTTCTGCGCGCAAATCCCCGGGCGCCTGTTTATCCCTTTCGCGGAGCGGGTATACTTGACAATATACAATAGCCGAAGTATGCCCATTTTTACGTATGAACGTCAAGATCGTATCAAAAAGCGGCCAGGTGCCGCGCTATCAGACGACCGGCTCGAGCGGGATGGACGTCCGCGCCTATCTGCCGGACGGCGATCTCGTCCTCTGGCCGGGCGACCGCTATCCCGTTCCGACGGGTCTTTTCTTCGCGATCCCCGAGGGGTGCGAGGCACAGGTCCGCGCGCGCTCCGGGCTCGCGCTGAAATACGGGATCGGCCTGCCGAACGGCATCGGCACGATCGACAGCGACTACCGCGGCGAACTGAAGGTCCTTCTCATCAACTGGGGGAAGGAGCCGTTCACCATCCGCGACGGCGACCGCATCGCCCAGCTCGTCTTTGCACGCTACGAGACCGTCGAGTGGGAACCGGCGGAATCGCTCGACGAAACGGACCGCGGAGTCGGCGGATTCGGTTCCACAGGGAAATAGACATGCTGCTCAGAGAAGACATCGAAAAACGCGAATACGAAACGCTCAGCAAATACGCGATGAAGGCGGCGGAGACGATGGGACGCGAGACGAACGAGCCGCGCGACGACTTCCGGACGGAATACCAGCGCGACCGCGACCGCATTATTCATTCAAAGGCATTCAGACGCCTGATGCACAAAACACAGGTCTTCCTCGCACCCGAGGGCGACCATTTCAGAACGCGCTTAACGCACACAATCGAGGTTTCGCA
>JAEEUO010000279.1 GCA_016286935.1 Bacillota bacterium
GCACGATCGAACGCGTCGGACCCCGCGAGGAGATCCTTCCGCGGATCATGGGAACGGAGGCCTCCCAGGACCTCTGCGCACGGCTGAAATAAGGAGACGGAACATCATGGCAGAACTGACCGAAATTCAAAAAAGGCTCATCGCCGAAGTGGCGGGCCTCCATAAAGTCCCGATGGGCGCGTACAACTTCCGCGCGAACGCCGAGCTCGCGGGACGAAACTCGACCGCCAACATCGAGATCACATCGAAAAAGGACGTCAGCGGGATCGACATCCGGATCAAACCGGGTACGAAAAACGAAAGCGTCCACATCCCGGTCGTCCTCTCCGAGAGCGGCCTGAAGGAGACCGTCTACAACGACTTCTACGTCGGCGAGAACTGTGACGTCACGATCGTCGCGGGCTGCGGCATCGACAACTGCGGGACCCAGGACTCCGAACACGACGGCGTCCACCGCTTCTACGTCGGAAAGAACTCCCGCGTCCGCTACGTCGAAAAGCACTTCGGCTCCGGCGACGGCCTCGGAAAGCGCATCCTCAACCCCGTGACGGAGGTCTACCAGGAGGAAGGCAGCTCCGTCGAGATGGAGATGGTCCAGATCAAGGGCGTCGACTCGACCGAGCGCACGACGGTCGCCGAGCTGAAGAAGGACGCGAAGCTCGTCGTCCGCGAGCGGCTGATGACCCACGGCGAACAGAGCGCCCTGAGCATATACACCGTCACGCTCCTCGGCGAAGGCGCGAGCGCCGACGTCGTTTCCCGTTCCGTCGCGCGCGACAGATCGTACCAGAAATTCGACGCGACGATCATCGGCGACGCCCCCTGCAAGGGCCACACCGAATGCGACTCGATCATCATGGACGAAGGCCGCATCCTCGCCGTCCCCTCTCTCGAGGCGCGCAACGTCGACGCCCAGCTCGTCCACGAAGCCGCGATCGGCAAGATCGCCGGCGAACAGCTGACGAAGCTGATGACGCTCGGCCTGACCGAGAAGGAAGCCGAGGAGGAGATCATCAACGGATTCCTCGCGTAACGAAAAGCAAAACGCCCTGCCTCGCGGCAGGGCGTCTTTTTATTGCTCGGATCAGCGCAGCTTCACGCGCAGGATGCGGACGAGCGATTCGTTGAGGCGCTCGGGCGTGAGCCGTCCGGACAGGAGCGCCGCGCGGAAGGCTTCGATCGACGCCTTGAAATCGTCGGAGGACAGGAGGATGTCGGAGCCCGCCTCAAACGCCGCGAGCGCCAGCTCCGCCGGGTCGGTCAGCGCGACCGCGCCCATGTGGAGGCTGTCGGTCAGGACGATGCCGTCGTAGCCGAGCTCCCCGCGCAGGATGTCCGTGACGATCCGCTTCGAGACGGACGCGGGGACGGTATCGATCTCCGGGCACGTCAGATGGCCGATCATGACCATGTCGGCGCCCGCCTCGATCCCGCTCACGAACGGCAGGAATTCGGCCGCGCGAAGCTCATCGAGCGTCCTCGTCACGATCGCCGCGCCGGTGTGGCTGTCCTGGGCCGTGTCGCCGTGGCCGGGGAAGTGTTTGACGCAGCAGAACACGCCCGCGTCGCGGAACCCGCCGACCGCCGCCGCGACGAGTTCGGCCGTCTTTTCGGGATCGCTGCCGTACGCGCGGTCGCCGATGACGGTGTTCGCCGGGTTCGACCAGATGTCCGCGACGGGTGCGTAGTCGAGGTTGAAGCCGTAGGCGTGGAGGTTGTAGGCGAGCGTCCGCGCGTTCTCGTAGGCGACGCCCTTCCCTTCGTTCCGGTACTCGTACATCGGCTTCAGCCTTACCGTGCCGGGCTTGCCGGAGAGGCGCGCGACGCGGCCGCCCTCCTCGTCGATCGAGAGGAACGGCACGATCCGGCTGTTCTCGCGGATCACGCGCGTCATCTCCTTCGTGTTCTCAGCGCCCGCGATGTTGTTCGTGACGAAGAGCACGCCGCCGACCGGGTAGTCCGCGAGTCCCGCGATGAGATCGTCGCCATAACTCGTCAGCGAGCCGGAGAGGTGCTGGGGCAGAACGATGAAGAGCTGGCAGAGGCGTTCGTGGAGCGTGAGATCCGCGATCGTCTCTACGGCGGCCTTCGCCGTTTCATCGCAGATCAGGCGGCCGGACACGCCCGTTTTCTCCGCGCCCTCGAGAAAGCGCCTGATCGCCTCTCTGCGCGTTTTTTCGTCCGTGACGATGTCGGAGTAGTTTTTTAGCGTTCCGTGCGCAGGATCGACGATCACGGCCTCACAGAGGGATCCCGGA
>JAEEUO010000280.1 GCA_016286935.1 Bacillota bacterium
CGCGTCGAGGTTCCGTCCGTACCACTCGGGAAAGCCGAAGCCCTCCGCGAAAAGGGTATGGACGTCCGCGATCGTTTGCACGGTTTCTTTGCCGAGATAGACGGTTTGCATGGGCGGTTCCTTTCGTCGAAAGCGCGGGGCAGGCCGCTCCGCGCCGTTTATTCAATCGTAGCGTAAAAGCAAAAACTTTTCAAGCAATCGCGCGGAATTTGCGCTATACTGTTCTTGGACCACAGAATAATGACACCGGACCGCCCGGCCGGACGGCCCGGATCCGTACAACAGGTGGAAAGGAATTCATCATGAACGAAGCAATGCAACAACAGATCGTGACGTTTCTGACGTCCAAACTCCTCCCGGCCCTGATCATCCTCATCGTCGGCTGGATCATCATCAAACTGATCGCCGGCGTCGTAAAGAAGATCCTTGAAAAGACGAAACACGTCGATCCGGCGCTGTTCAAATTCATCCTGAGCGCCGTGAAGATCGTGCTTTGGATCGTTCTGCTGCTCGAAGTGCTGAAGAAGCTCGGCGTCGACTCCTCGTCGCTCCTGACCGTCTTCGCGGCGTCCGGCGCGGCGATCGCGCTGTCCCTCCAGGGCTCTCTCTCCAACCTCGCGGGCGGCATCCTCATCATGATCACCCGCCCGTTCGTCCGCGGCGACTACGTGGCCTGCAACGGCGTCGAGGGCGTGATCGACACGACCGACCTGCTCTATACGACGATGATCACCGCCGACGGCAAGACCGTCAGCCTTCCGAACTCGAGCCTGACGAACAACACGATCGTCAACTACTCCCGCCTCGGCAAGCGCCGCGTCGAGACGAAGGTCAGCGTCGCGTACGGCTCCGACCTCGAGCTCGCGAAACAGAAGATCGTCGAATACGCGAAGAAGAGCGGCTATTTCCTCAACGACGAAGCGTTTACGTGCGACGTCGCGGGCTACGGCGACAGCGGCATCGAGATCATGTTCCGCGGCTGGTGCAAACAGGAGAATTACTGGGGCGCCTACTTCGAGATGAACAACGCGACGAAGGGCATCCTCGCCAACGCCGGCGTCGAGATCCCGTTCCCCCAGATCGATATCCATACGAAATAAGCGCAGAAGCGCAAAGCGCGGCCGCCCGTCCGGGCGGCCGCCTTTTTTCGCACGAAAAAACCCCGCGCACACCGCGAGGGGTTTTCGTTCGGGTCTACTTGTACTTCCGCATCACGTCGCCGACGTACATCTCCGTTTCGAAGATGCCGTTGCGGGCGAAGTCGGGACCTTTCATTCCGTCGACGACGGTCCGTTCGGAACCGTCCTTCAGGCGGAACGTCATCGTCTTCTTATAGCGTTTGTACAGGTCGATGTTGTACTCCGGAAGGCCGCCCCAGAAGAGCAGTTGGTTAGAGTCGACCATCCGGCGGATCTTGTCGAAATCCTCCGGCGCGGTCGTCACGTCATGGACGTAGACGGAGCCGTCGAAGCCGTATTTCTGGTCGGTGTGGAGCGCCGTTCCGTCCCAGTCGATGAGGTGGTAGCCGCCGTCGTCGCTCCGCTCCTCCCAGTGGAAGGACACGACGTCCTTTGAGGAGGGAAGGCCCTTCACGGCGTCCTTCTTCAAAGCGCTCTTGATGCAGTCAACGAGCGCCGCGCCGGCCTCGCCGGACATGACCGGAGACTGGTTATCCGAGAAGTAGATCTCTTCGCCGGACGCGTAGTCGACGGAAACGTGGCCGCCGAAGTTTTCGGGGAGGCCGTTCACGGAATGGCTCCGGCCGTTGTCCGCCGCGAATCTGTACTTGTCGACGATCGCGATCAGCTTTTCGAAGACCGCGTCCGAAACGATGCCGAGTTTCGATTCGCGTTTCTCCTCGAAGCCGACCTCGCAGACGTAGCCGGCGAGCGCGCCGTCGTCGACCTTCGCCGCAAATGCCGCGATATAGCGGTACTTCGGATCGGGCGAGGCGACGGTCCGGAACGAGGAAACACAATCAAGCCGCACGATCTCGCGCGACGTGATCTCCGTCGGGGCGTCCTTCGCGAACGTCGTCGTCGAACCGCCGCAGACTTCCGGCTCGGGGATCAGATCCTTGTGAAAAATCTTCATAGGGGCTCCTTGCGTCACGGGATAAGAAAAAACGGCGCCGGAGAGGCGCCGTCGTTTCCGGGGTTATTCCGCCTTGGCTTCTTCCTTGACTTCCTCGGCGACCTCTTCGACTACTTCTTCCGCAGCCTTGGCCGTGGTCTCGAGCAGCTTCTTCTGGGCATC
>JAEEUO010000281.1 GCA_016286935.1 Bacillota bacterium
GAACTCAAGGCGTTCTTCCCCGAGAACGCCGTCGAGTTCTTCGTCTCCTACTACGATTACTATCAGCCCGAGGCGTACGTCCCCTCGACCGACCTCTACATCGAGAAGGACTGCGACATCAACGCGGAGATCGAAAAGCTCCGCCATTCCGCGACGGCGGCCCTGTCCGAACGGCGGGACGTCATCGTCGTCGCGTCGGTGTCGTGCATCTACGGCCTCGGCGCGCCGATCGACTACCTGAACCAGGCGCTGTCACTCCGCGTCGGCATGGAAAAGCCGCGGAACGAGATCCTCCACCGCCTCGTCGACATCCAGTACACGCGCAACGACATGGACTTCCAGCGGTCGAACTTCCGCGTGCGCGGCGACGTGATCGACATCTACCCGGCCGGAAACGAGAACGCCGTGCGCGTCGAGCTGTTCGGCGACGAGATCGAGTCGATCAAGGAGATGCACCCCCTGACCGGCGAGATCCTCGGCCTCCGGAACCACATCTCGATCTTCCCGGCGTCCCACTACGTGACGTCGAAGGAGAACATGGAGCGGACGATCCGCGACGTCGAGGCCGAGCTCGAGGAGCGCATCCGCTGGTTCCGCGACCGCGGGAAGCTGATCGAGGCGCAGCGCATCGAACAGAGGACGCGCTACGACATCGAGATGCTCCGCGAGGTCGGCACGTGCAAGGGGATCGAAAACTACACGCGCCACATCTCGGGACTCCTCCCGGGCCAGCGGCCGTACACGCTGATCGACTACTTCCCCGACGATTTCCTCACGATCGTCGACGAATCCCACGTGATGCTCCCCCAGCTCCACGCGATGTTCAACGGCAACCTCGCGCGCAAGACGAGCCTCGTCGACTACGGCTTCCGGCTCCCGTCGGCGCTCGACAACCGCCCGCTGAAGTTCGAGGAGTGGGAGGGGATGATGAACCAGGTCGTCTACACCTCCGCGACGCCCGGTGCGTATGAGCGCGACCAAAGCGGCCCGGACGGGATCGCGGAACAGATCATCCGCCCGACGGGACTGCTCGATCCGCCGGTCGAGGTGCGGCCGGTGAAGGGCCAGATCGACGACCTGATCGGCGAGATCCGGAAGACCGTCGACGCCGGCGAGCGCGTTTTCGTGACGACGCTGACGAAGAAGATGGCCGAATCGCTGACCGATTTCCTCAAGGGCGCGGGGATCAAGGTGCGCTACCTCCACTCCGACGTCCAGACGCTCGAGCGCATGGAGATCATCCGCGACCTCCGGCTCGGGAAGTTCGACGTGCTCGTCGGGATCAACCTCCTCCGCGAGGGGCTCGACGTGCCCGAGGTGTCGCTCGTCGCGATCCTCGACGCGGACAAGGAAGGCTTCCTCCGCTCGGAGACGCCGCTGATCCAGACGATCGGCCGCGCCGCCCGCAACGCCCACGGCCACGTGATCATGTACGCCGACGCGGTCTCGCCCGCGATGAAGGTCGCGATCGGCGAGACGGACCGTCGCCGCCGGATCCAGCAGGCCTACAACGACGAACACGGCATCACCCCGAAGACGATCGAAAAGGCCGTCCGCGACGTCATCGAGGCGACGAAGGCGGCCGAGCCCGAGATGGCGACGTACAAGGGCAAGACGCCGCTCGAGCTCACGCGCCGCGAGCTCGCCGACTACTGCAAGCTCCTCGAGAAGGAGATGAAGGACGCGGCGAAGGACCTCCAATTCGAAAAGGCGGCGCGCCTCCGCGACACGCTGTTCGAATACCGGACGCGGCTGTCGTAAACCATTATTTCAGAAACAAAACGGCCCGGTCATCGACCGGGCCGTTATTATCGTGTTGCGTGACGATTACGACTTTGCTTTCTTTGCCTGCTGTTCCGCCTGTTCCAGTTCCGAGAGAAACCGGTCATAATCCGATTCAAACAGGCGGTCCTGTACGACGCGATACTTCTCGTATTCGGAAAGCGCGTGCGCTTTCGCTATCTCAGAGGTGATCCGTCCGGCATCCTGCAGTATTTCCCGATCATCGGCTTCAAGAAAGATATCAAGCCGTTCCGCCCAATCCTCCATCGTCATCGGAATGTGACGCCGTGCGCGGTTTTCGGCAAGATCGAGATACGCGGAAACGATCCGTTCCAGCTGAAACATCTCGTCCTCGGTAAGATAATTCTTAGCGACAACGACATCACGCGGATAGATCTTTCCTTCCGGCGCTTCTTTCCAGGTCGTCAATCCCATATGAGGCAATTCGGCATTTGCACGGTTAAAGATCAATTC
>JAEEUO010000013.1 GCA_016286935.1 Bacillota bacterium
GTTGATGATGTAGTTGTTGCCGATCTGGGGCATGATGTTCCGGAGCGCCTGGGGAAGAATGACGTGGAGCATCGTCTGGAAGTGGTTCATGCCGATCGCCTTCGCGCCCTCGGTCTGGCCGGGATCGATCGAGATGATGCCGCCGCGGACGGACTCCGCCATATACGCGCCGGTGTTGATCGAAACGACGACGATCGAAACGGTCCAGATCGACGAGAACGTATAGCCGAAGAAATACGGCACGCCGTAGTAGATGAAGACGGCCTGGAGGATCATCGGCGTCCCGCGGAAGACCTCGACGTAGACGCGGATCAGGACGCGGATCACCTTCAGGACGATGCGCTTCAGAAGCGGATCGGTCGGCGCCACGGGGATCGTGTTGAGGATGCCGCAGATGAAACCGATCACGCATCCGATCGCGGTCGCGACGATCGCGAGGATCAGCGTGTTTTTGATGCCCTCAAGGTACGTCGTTCCGTAGCGCGCCCAGAGGCTCCCGATGTCGCTGAAGAGTTGAAGAAGCATGGCTTACTGACCGATCGGCTGAACCTTGATCGCGTCCGCCATCAGCGCGTTGAAGTCGTCGGCGGTCTTGCCCTTGAGCGCCTTGTCGATCGCGTCCTTCAGGGTCTTGTTGCCCTTCTTGAGCGCGATGCCGATGTTGATCTCTTCTTCGGAGACTTCAAAGTCGTCACCGGAGCCGGCGAAGTCGAGGATCTTCAGATCCGGGTAGGCGATCAGCGCGCCCTGGGCGGTCGGCATATCCGTGCAGACGAAATCGACCGTACCGGAGGCGACGGCCATCAGCATCGCGGGAGCGTCGGCCGCGGGGGACTGGATCTTCGCGCCGCCGATCTGGGGCAGGCAGGTGTCATACCAGATCGTGCCGGACTGGGACGTGCACGTTCCGCCGGAGAGGTCCTTGAGGCCCTTCGCGTTGGCGTAGGCGCTGTCCTTCCGCGTCAGGCAGACCATCGTGGCGTAGAGGTACGGACCGGCGAAATCGACCGTTTCCATACGCTCCGCCGTCATCGACTGGCCCGCGATCGTGCAGTCGACCGTGCCGGACAGGATCGCCGGGATCAGCGAATCCCATTCGAGCTGGACGACTTCGAGTTTCCAGCCGTTCGCGTCGCAGATCTGCTGCGCGGTCATGACGTCATAGCCGTTGGCGTAGAGGTTCGAGCCCTTGATCGGGACGGCGCCGTTGGAGCTGTCCGTCTGGGCCCAGTTGTACGGGGCGTACGCGCATTCCATCGCGACGGTCAGGACGCCGTCTTCGACGCCGCTCGGAACGGCCTTCTTGGCGCAGGCCGAAAGGCTGAGCGCCATTGCGAGGATCAGGACGATCGCCAGGATCTTTCTTGTGTTCATTTCGTTTCTCCTTTGCACTTCGTAAAAAAGGGAAGCCATGATTCCATCATGACTTCCCGCTTTCGTACGAAATGGTTCATCACGACAGCTCTCCGCGGTCTCCCGCGACAGTCGGACGGATGTTCTCCGTTCGCCCAGGGAGACGGCTTCGGGCGGCCGTTCCCTTCGGCGGCGTCCCCTTTCCCGTTCCGGTCTCCCGGACCTTTCGCAAACGGTACTCTTGTCGGCCGCGCCTCTATCATGGATTGTATAATTGTATGGCATGACTATAGCACTGTAAAGCGCTGCAGTCAAGCCGTTTTTAACGATTACCGCGCGATCAGCGACCGTCCCGTCATCTCCGGGGGCTGGAGGATCCCGGCGAGGTTGAGGAGCGTCGGCACGACGTCGCAGAGCCGTCCGTCGCCGCGGAGCTTCAGCGGCCCCGGAACGGCCGCGCTCTTCCGTTTCGGCGCGCGCATCACGAGGAACGGCACGGGGTTCGTCGAGTGGCTCGTCACGGGCTTTCCCTCGGCGTCGAGCATGACGTCGCAGTTGCCGTGGTCCGCCGTCAGGATCATGTTCCCGCCGACCTCGCGAAGCGCCGTCACGACCTCCTTCACGCAGCCGTCGAGCGCCTCGAGGGCCTTCACGACCGCGTCGAAGTTCCCCGTATGGCCGACCATATCCGGGTTCGCGAAATTGAGGATCACGAAATCGTACTTTCCGGTCCGGATCGCCTCCGCGGCCTTCCGCGCGACCTCCGGCGCCGACATCTCGGGCTGGAGGTCGTACGTCGCGACCTTCGGCGACGGGACGAGGATGCGGTCCTCGCCCGGATTCGGCGCTTCGACGCCGCCGTTGAAGAAGAACGTGACGTGGGCGTATTTTTCCGTCTCGGCGATGCGGAGCTGGCTCTTTCCGAGTTTCGAGACGAACGCGCCGAACGTGTTCTCGTACGTCTCCGGCGGGAACGCGATGCGGACGTTCGGGATCGTCGCGTCGTACTGGGTCATGTTGACGATCGCAAGGTCCTTCCGGACCGCCTTCCGCGCGAACCCGTCGAACGCGGGATCCGCGAAGCAGCGGACGATCTCGCGCATCCGGTCGGGGCGGAAGTTGAAGAAGACGAGGCTGTCGCCGTCCTGAACCGTTCCCTCGTCCGCGAGGAACGTCGGCAGGACGAATTCGTCCGTCTCGCCGCGGCGGTACGCGGAGCGGAGGGCGCCCTTCGCGGTCTTCGCGCGGGAATTGCACGCCGAAACGCCGAGCGTCAGGCAGTCGTAGCCCTTCTCGACGCGCTCCCAGCGCTTGTCGCGGTCCATCGGGTAGTAGCGTCCGGCGATCGACGCGATCCGGCCGACGCCCTCCTTCGCCATATGGGCCTCGATCTCGTCGAAGTAGGCGGCCGCGCTCTTCGGCGGCACGTCGCGGCCGTCGAGGAAGGCGTGGAGATACACCTTCTTCAGCCCGCGCTTCTTCGCCATCGTGATCAGCGCCTCGATGTGCTTCATGTGGGAGTGGACGCCGCCGGGGGAGACGAGGCCGAGGAGATGGAGGCTCTTCCGGCTCTTCTTCGCGCGGTCCATCGCGTCCGCGAGGACTTCGTTCGCGAAGAAACCGCCGTCGTCGATCGCCTTGGAGATCCGCGTCAGTTCCTGGTAGATCACGCGTCCGGCGCCCATGTTCATGTGGCCGACCTCGGAGTTGCCCATCTGGCCCTCCGGAAGGCCGACCGCGAGGCCGGAGGCCTGGATCAGCGTGTGGGGATATTCGTCGAACAGGCTCTTGATGAACGGCTGGTCCGCGGCCTTCACCGCGTTGCCGTATTCGCTGTCGTTGTGGCCGTAGCCGTCAAGGATCATCAGAAGATTTGTCATTGGGTTCACCTTATCCTTTTGTGCTGTAGACAGGGTAATTATACCACATTCGGGCGTCCTTTATGCTATAATTATCGCGACAGACAACGATGCGATCCGGGAGGGCGTATGGAACGGAAGTGGACCGAAAAACAGAGAGAGGCGATCGAAGACCGCGGAAACGACCTGCTCGTGTCGGCCGCCGCCGGTTCGGGCAAGACGGCCGTTCTCGTCGAACGGATCACGCGCCTGATCCTGGACGACCGCGTGCCGGTCTCGAACATGCTCGTCGTGACGTTCACGAAGGCCGCCGCGGCGGAGATGCGCGACCGGATCCACACCTCGCTCCGGGAGGCGCTCGCGAAGGCGGCCGATCCCGGGACCGTTTCGTTCCTCCGCTCTCAGATCGCCGATCTTCCCCACGCCAGCATCTCCAACTTCCATTCCTTCGCCGCGTCGCTCCTCCGCGAACACTTCGCCGTCTGCGGCGTCGATCCGGCCTTCCGCGTCGCCGACGAGATCCGCGCCGACCTTTTGAAGCAGGACGCGCTCGACGACCTCTTCGACCTCCGGTTTTCGGAAACGGGTGAGCGGAAGGAGGCCTTCCTCGCGTTCCTCCGCGCGTACGGTCCGAGCCGCTCGGACGACGCGGTGCGGGAGCGCATCCGCTCGATCAGCGATTTCCTCGATTCGCTGCCGGATCCGGAGGAGTGGCTTCGCGCCGCGGAATCCGTCCCCGCGATGTCGAAGGAGGAGTTCCTCCGCTCGGAGACGTACCGCTTTCTGACCGGCGACATCGACGCGATGCTCGCGGAGGCGGAGCGGGCGGCGGACGAGCTCGTCCGTTTCCTCTCCGACAATCCGCTGTACGCCGATAACGTCCTTCCGATCGCGGCCGCCGAACTGGGCGCGATCCGCGCTTCCCGCGACGGGTTCAGCCGTTCGTTCGACGAGGGGCGCGCCGTCCTGAACGCGATCGAATTCGCCACGTTCACCGTGCGGAAGAAGAACGTCAAGCCGGCCTGGGACGCCGACAAGTCCTACGCGACGCGCCTGCGCGCCGTCTACCGCAGCACCGACAGATCCCGCCCGGGCCTCATCGACCGGATCCGCCGGACCTACACGGTCCGCCCGCTCGACGACGCCCTCTTCCTCATCAACGAAACGGCCCCGTACGTCCGGACGCTCACGGAGCTCGTGCGCGAATTCCGTACGCTCTACCGCGCGCGGAAGGATGCGGAAAAACAGCTCGATTTCGCCGATCTCGAGGCGTACGCTCTGGACGTCCTGCGCGACGGGCCGACGCGCGATGCGCTCCGCGCGCGCTACCGCTTCATCTTCATCGACGAATACCAGGATTCGAACCGCGTCCAGGAGGACCTCGTCCGGCGCCTCAAATCCCCGGACAACTGTCTCTTCTTCGTCGGCGACGTCAAGCAGTCCATCTACCGGTTCCGCCTCGCGGAGGCGCGCATCTTCAACGACCGCATGGCCCGCTACCGGGCTTCCTCCGCGAACGAGCGGACGATCGATCTCAACCGCAACTTCCGGAGCGAGGGATCGATCCTCACGGCGATCAACGCCCTCTTCGAAGGGCTGATGGAGCCGACCGTCTCCGGGATGGCCTACGACGAGACCCAGGCGCTCGTTCCCGGAAAGGAGGAAGCCGCGAACGCGCGGACGCCCGTGGAGCTCCACATCATCGATCTGCGGAAGGACGCGTCTTCCGATCCGCCGGAGGGTCCCGATCCGGGCGGCGCCTCCGATCCGCCGGAGGGCGCTGATCCGGACAGCCCCGAGGAGGCGCTCAAGGAGGCCGAAGCGGAGGCTCTTCTGGCCGTTCGGCTGGTCCGCAGGGACCTCGGAAAGCCCTACTTCGACTTCTCTTCCCAAAGCGAAGCAGTCCTCGCGCCCTCCGACGTCGTCGTCCTTCTCCGCGCGTCGACGCACGCCGCCGTCTACGAGCAGGCCTTCCTCGACGCGGGTCTCTCCGCCGTCACCGACACGGGCGACAGCTACTTCGACACGCTGGAGATCGCCGTCTTTCTGAACCTCCTCATCGTCATCGACAACCTCCACAACGACGAGGCCCTGATCGGCACGCTCTACTCGCCGCTGTTCCGCTTCTCCCCCGACGATCTCGCGTCGATCCGCACGGAGACGCGCGACGCCTCGTTCGCCGACGCCCTGCTCCGGTACGGAGCGGAAGGGCCGGACGAAGCCCTTCGCGGGCGCGCCGCCTCGTTCCTCGCGGAGGTCGAACGGTTCCGCGAGAACGCGCGCTTCCTCCCGCTGAGCGACTTTCTCTGGTCTCTGATGATCGATTCGGGCTACTACCACTACATCGGCGCGCTCCCGTCCGGCCTGTCGCGCCAGGCAAACCTCCGCGCGCTGACGGAGAAGGCCGCCGCCTACGAGGCGAACGGCGGAAAGGGCCTCTCCGGCTGGATCCGCTTCGTCCAGGCGATGAAGAAGCGGAAGCTCTCCGTTCCCCCGGTCCGCCGGGCGCCGGGCGAAAGCGCGATCCGCATCATGACGATCCACAAAAGCAAGGGCCTCGAATTCCCGTACGTCCTGATCGGCGGCCTCGGCAGCAAGATGCACGGCGGCGGACAGGCGGATGCCGTCCGCCTGTCTCCGGACGGGATCCTCGCACTTCCGTACGTCAACCGCGATCTCCGCGTCCGTTCCGAGACGCTCCTCGCGGGCGTGATCGGACGGCGCGAGGCGCGCGACGACTGCGCGGAGGAGCTCCGCATCCTCTACGTCGCGATGACGCGCGCAAAACACAAGCTCGTCCTGGTCGGAACGGCCTCGAAGGGCCGGATGGAGCTTCTGGAATCCGGCAGGACGGCGTCATTCGGCGGCGTCATGTCCGCGGGCTGCTATCTCGACTGGCTGCTCGGCTCCGAGGCCTTCCTCCGTGAGATCGAAGGTCCCGCCGTTCACCCGCTCCGCGATCTGTCGGCGGCCGCCGGCTCCGTTTCGGCCCGCTCCGAAGCGCTCGCGGACGGTCTCCGCAACGGCTTCGGGACGCCCGCTTCCGCGTTCAAGGATGCGCTTGCCCGCCGCCTCCGCTGGACGTACCCGTTCGCCGAGGCGACCGTGACGCCGTCGAAGATGACCGTCACGGAGATCAACCGCAAACAGGACGGAAAGGAGCCGTTCCGCGTTCCGCTCGCCGTCCCGTCGTTCGCGCGCACCGAGGAGCGCGCCGTCTTCACCGCCGCGCAGCGGGGCACGTTCCTCCACCGCGTTCTGGAGCACATCCCGTTCCGCGAGGGCTGGACGGCCGATACGGTCCGCGCCTTCGTCGACGATATGACCGACCGCGAATTCTTCACGCCCGAGGAGGCGCGCACGGTCTCCGCGGACGCGATCCTGCGCTTCTTCGATTCCCCGGTCGGACGGCGCGCGATCGCCGCGGAGGCTGCCGGCACGCTCTTCCGTGAGACCGACTTCACGCTCGCGCTCCCCGGCGGCGAGACGGTCCAGGGCACGATCGACCTCTTCTTCCGCGATCCGGACGGCCGCTGGGTCCTCGTCGACTACAAGTCGAACCTCGTCGGCGATACGGACGCGGCCGCGGACGAGCTCCTCCGGACGTACCGCAGCCAGCTTCTGCTCTACCGCCGCGCGCTCGAGCAGATCAAGCGGATCCGGGTCGACGAAACGTTCCTCTACGCCTTCCGCCTGAACAAAGCCCTCCTTCTCGCCGACTGACGCGGGAACGGATACGAAACATCTTGCAGAACGGCCCGAAATAAGCGATAATAGAACCAGCAATCGATGCCCCCCGCGGGCTTTGAATCCATTCCAAACGGAGGTACGCCATGACTGTTACCCTTACTCTCTCCCAGCTTCTCGTCGGTCTTCTGATCGTCGCCGCGATCGTGCTCGTCGTCTTTCTCGCCGTTGCCGTCGCGAAACTGCTCCCCGGTCTGAAATCCCTGTCGAGCATCCTTCAGGACGCGGAAGTCCTCGTCGGTGACGCGAAGGACGGCGTCGCGAACGTGAAGGTCACCGTCGGAAAGGTCACGAAGGCCGTCGACAACCTCGCCGATGAGGTCGATTCGAAGAAGGGCATCGGCGCCACGATCTCGGGTGTCGCCCATACCGCGACTTCGATCATGGGCATCATCCGCGAAAAAGAAGACCGCGAATACGAGCGCGAGCGCCGCGAATTCGAGCGCGAACGCCGCCGCAAGAACTGATCCCCCGTCTCCCCGGAAGCCTGCCGCGCGCAGGCTTCTTTTTTACACGCAAAAACGCCGCCCTTTTCGGGGCGGCGTTTCGTTCGGATCGATTATTTCTTCTGGCCGAAGTGGAGTTCCTTCATTCCCTCGACCTCGTCGCAGATCGGCTTCAGCGTGCACGCCGAGCAGTCCGTCGGCATGCCTTCGAGGATCTTCGAGAGCGTCAGGGAGATGTCGCGGACGTCCTTCGCGTCCTTCGCGAGCGCCTTGTAGTCGGCATCCCGCGCGGTCACGAAGACGACGCGCACGGCCTTCACGAGCGGGTTCTTCTTATAGCACCGGATGTAGTCGTTTCCGACGCGTTCGAACGAGATCCCGTTCCGGACGGCCGCGCTCGAGACGCGGACCTGCTCCTTGAAGCTCTCGGACGACGTCCGGACCATGTATCCCTCGGGGAAGACGTGGTACTTCACGAAGTCGATGTCCTGGATCGCGCGGAAGACCGGTTCGGTATCGGTCTCGTCGGCGCCCTTCACCTCTTCCGTGCGGACGAAGACGAGCCGCGCGAACGGGACACTCCCGCGGATCTCCCGGAGGTCGGGCCCGATGACGACGGTCTCGTCGCACGGGACGAGCGATTCGTCCGTCGTGACGCACGAAAAGTTGGCGGAGGGCTCGCTGTCTCCGCCGAGCTCGAACGCGGCGTCGCGGAGCATCACGAGCTCCGCAGAGCCGCTGTCCCTCCACGCGTTCGCCGGGTTATAGGGATACCGCCGGGCGGCGGAGGAGCCGAACGACTCCTCCGCTTTCCGGATGATCGCATTGTAAAGTTCCATCCCGCCGTCCCGCCTCAGAACTTGATATCCGTCGGCTTGCGGTCGAAGACCTTGTTGACGGAATTGTACGCCCAGCCGAGCAGTTTCTGGTCAAGGTTCCAGAAGTAGACGATGAAGAGAACGCCCGTGACGGCAAGGAGGATCTTCAGGAGCGTCAGAAAGACACGGCAGACAGGACACGCCTTCTTTCCGCACTTGCCACCTTTCTTACACTTTTTCATAAAGCGCTCCTTTCGCGTTTAGTGTGCGAGGCCCTTCTGGCGCGCATATTCGGCAGCGCCGAGAGCGCCCATGAGCTGCGGGTCGGTCTTGAGGTCGATGACCTTGAGTTTGAGGACGCGTTCGATCGCCTGCTTGAGGCCCGCGTTCTTCGCGCAGCCGCCGGTCAAAGTGATCGAGTCGGTCGCGCCGGCCTTCTTCGCCATGACGAAGCATCTCTTCGCGACGGCCATCTGGATGCCCGCGGCGATCTCGTCCATCGGCTTGTTCTCGCCGACGAGGGTGATGACTTCGGACTCGGCGAAAACGGTGCACTGGGCGGTGATCGGAATGACGTTCTTCGCCGTCAGCGAGAGGTTCGAGAATTCCGGCAGCGACATTTCGAAGGAACGCGCCATCGCTTCGTAGAAGCGGCCCGTACCCGCGGCGCACTTGTCGTTCATCGCGAAGTTCTTGACGGTGCCGTCGGTGTCGACGGAGATGCCCTTGACGTCCTGGCCGCCGATGTCGATGATCGCCTTTACGGTCGGATCGGTGATGTGGACGCCCATCGCGTGGCAGGAGATTTCGGAGATGTTCTCGTCCGCGAACGGGACCTTGTTACGGCCGTAGCCGGTACCGATGAGGTATTCGAGGTCTTCGCTCGATTTCAGGCCGACCTTCGCGAGGACTTCCTCCATCGCGATCTTCGCGCTCGCTTCGGAGTTGATCTTGGATTTGATCGTCGTGTCGGCGACCATTTTGCCGTTTTCGTCGAGGATGACCGCTTTCGTATAGGTAGAGCCTACGTCGCAACCGCCAAAGTATTTCATAGTGTTTATCTCCTTTTCTTTTGTTTTCGATAGGTGTTACATCATGATCTCGTCATCGAATTCGAGCAGCGTCTCGTCGACGGGCTCGGCCTTCATGACGGTGCGCATGTATTCGTTGACCTTCGCGCGCATCGATTTGCGCGAGACGGTACGCGGATCCATCAGGTCGTGTTCGATCCAGATCATGTGGTAGTTCTTGTCGCGGGCGAGGTCGTCGAGCATGCCCTGGAGGGTCGACATGTTCTTGCAGGCGACGTTCTGGTACATGATGATGATGTCGATGTTCCACGCCTCGGCCTGGCGCCACAGCTCGTCGACGACGTTGTGGTAGCCGCCGTTCGTGTGGCGGCGCATGACCATCCGCTCGTAGAGGCGGGCAAGATCCATCAGCGCGAGGTCCGGATCCTCGGTCTCGAGCGGTTTCGTGTAGTTCAGCGATTCCATCTCGACGAGGATGTCGATGCCCCAGCAGTTCGCGAGCCAGTTCGAGAAGTTCGCGTAGTAGTGGGCCGGGCAGGACCACACGAGGCCGCGGTACTTCATCTTGCCGACCCACGCCTCATCGCGGGCGTTGTAGGCGTCGTACAGGAGCTTGTTGACCTTCTTGAACGTCGGGATGACGCGCGGATCGGCGCCGCCGTCCATCTCGTAGTTCCACTTGCGGAAGAGCTCGTAGCACGGGCCGATGATCTGGGGCGAGTTCGTCTTGTTGACTTCCCATTTCTGGAGCTCGTACTTCGTTTCCTCGTTGAAGCGTTTCATGCAGGTGAAGTAGTGATCCCAGGACCACTTCGCGCCGGTCTGCTCTTCGATGAATTTGATGCACTGACGGATGTCCTCGGCGCCGTCCTCGACCGTCTCCTCGTACTCGTAGCGGACGGGGAAGCAGAGGTGGTACACGGGCATATCCGGGAAGCGGCGTCCGAAGTAGGACGAGGCCATGACGGAGCCGTCGCACGGCATCGAGCTCGACAGGAAGCAGCTGCCGACGTGCGGAAGCGCGTCGAGTACGAGCGCGCCGCATTCGGACGACGGAACCGGGCACGTATCGGCCGGCAGGCCGAACGACTCGACGGCGTCGATGTACGGGACGCAGGTGAGCTGGTCGATCTCGGAAACGAGGAAGACGGGCATGAGCTGGAACGGAACGCCGATCAGATCGGGGAAGCCGCACATGATCTGGCCCATCGTCATCTCGTCGAAGATGACCATCTTCTTGTTCAGCTCTTCGGAGTTGCCGTTCTTCCGGTCGCCCTTCGCGAGGAGGACGAGGTTCTCTGCGACGTAGCGGAAGATGTCGTAGATCATCAGATGGGACATCTTCAGCGCCCTTCCGCGCTGGCCGAGCGTGTTCTTGTCCATGAACGCGACGCAGCACATATAGGAGATCATCCAGCGGTACCAGAACGTCATGTTCAGCGCCGGGACGAGGTCCTTCGAGAACGTTCCGAGGAGCATGCCCCACATCCGGAGCCACTCGTAGAAGTCGTACGCCGTATCCTTCACGCCGCGGAATTCACGGCGGACCGTCGCCATCGCGCCGGAGCGGTAGAGCTTGCCGAGCTTCTTCTCGCCGTACTGGAGGAGATACTTCAGCTCTTCGGGCGACATCTTCGAGATCGCCTCGATCTCGCTCTTCACGCGCTCGAAATCCGAAACCATATCGGCTTTCTGTTTTGCGAGGAACTGTTTCCAGTCGGTCTCCTTGATCAGCTCGACGGCGATCTTCGAGAACTCGAGCAGGTTTTCGCCCTGCTTCTTCCAGTCCATGCGGTCCTTCGCGCGGAAGAACGACGGGTTCGGGTATTTCACCTTCGGTTCTTTATTGAATTTCGGAAGTTTGATCTCGGGGAGCTTAATGGCCATCACGCGTTCCCTCCTTCCTTTTTCGCCTTCTGGATTCTCTTGATTTCAAGCGACTCGACGAACGCCTGGAAACGGGTGCGGAGCTGTCCGGAGCCCTTGGCGTTGTAGACGCGGTCGATTGAGAGGACCGGCCATCCCTTTTCCGTCGACATGATGTGGGAGACGAGCGCGCGCTCGAAGCCCCAGAAGTCGCAGTATTTCATCTGTTCGTAGATGATGCCGTCGGCCTTGAATTCGCGGGCGAGGCGGTCGGCCGTCGCGCGGCGCTGGGCGACCTTCTCGTCGGAG
>JAEEUO010000282.1 GCA_016286935.1 Bacillota bacterium
GATCGTCCAGCTCGTCGGCAAGGACGCGCTCTCGCCGAACGACTAGCTCACGCTCGAAACGGCGCGCATGATCCGCGAGGACTTCCTCCAGCAGAACGCCTTCATGGACGTCGACAGCTACACCGATTACGACCGCCAGAAGGAGCTCCTCTCGACGATCCTCGAGTACGAGGACCTGTCCCGCGAGGCGATCCGGAAGGGCGCTCCCGCCGCGGAGCTCTTCGCGATCCCCGCGCGCGAATCGATCGGCCGCGCGAAGTCGATCCCGCACGAAGAGGCCGGGGCCGCGTTCAAGGCCATGCGCGCCGACATGAAAGCCCAGATCGAAGCCGTTGCAGCGAAAGGAGGGCGTAACGAATGATCCGCTCCTACCAGACCGTACAGGAAATCGTCGGCCCTCTGATGATGGTCGGCGGCGTCGCGGGCGTCACCTACGACGAACAGGTTGAAATCGAGCTCGCGAACGGCGAGATCCGCCGCGGCAAGGTCCTCGAGGTCAACGGCGATACGGCCCTCGTCCAGCTCTACGAATCGTCGACGGGCATCAACCTCGCCGACGCGAAGGTCCGCTTCCTCGGCCATCCGCTGCTCCTCGGCGTTTCGGGCGATATGCTCGGCCGTGTCTTCAACGGCATGGGCGAACCGATCGACGGAGGCCCCGCGATCATCCCCGACGAGATGCGCGACGTGAACGGCCTTCCGATGAACCCCGCCGCGCGCGACTACCCGAACGAATTCATCCAGACCGGCATCTCCACGATCGACGGCCTGAACACGCTCGTCCGCGGCCAGAAGCTCCCGATCTTCTCCGGCTCGGGCCTCCCGCACGCGAACCTCGCCGCCCAGATCGCCCGCCAGGCGAAGGTGCTCGGCGACGACGCGGGCAAGTTCGCCGTCGTGTTCGCCGCGATCGGCATCACATTCGAAGAATCGAACTTCTTCGTCGAGGAATTCCGCCGCACGGGCGCGA
Source organism: Bacillota bacterium (assembly GCA_016286935.1). Taxonomy (GTDB): domain Bacteria; phylum Bacillota; class Clostridia; order Peptostreptococcales; family Anaerovoracaceae; genus JAEEUO01. The sequence continues at coordinate 971 of JAEEUO010000282.1, forward strand.
TCGACCGCACGGTCCTCTTCAGCAACCTCGCGAACGACCCGGCCGTCGAGCGCATCTCGACGCCGCGCATGGCGCTGACCGCCGCGGAATACCTCGCGTTCGAGAAGAACATGCACGTCCTCGTCATCATGACGGACATCACGAACTACGCGGAAGCGCTCCGCGAAGTCTCCGCCGCGAAGAAGGAAGTCCCCGGACGCCGCGGCTACCCGGGCTACCTCTACACCGACCTCGCCACGCTCTACGAACGCGCCGGCCGCCAGATCGGCAAATCCGGCTCGATCACGCTCATCCCGATCCTGACGATGCCGGAAGACGACAAGACTCACCCGATCCCCGACCTGACGGGCTACATCACCGAAGGCCAGATCATCCTTTCCCGCGCACTCTACCGCCAGAACATCCACCCGCCGGTCGACGTTCTGCCGTCGCTGTCGCGTCTGAAGGACAAGGGCATCGGCGTCGGCAAGACGCGCGAGGACCACGCCGGCACGATGAACCAGCTCTTCGCCGCGTATTCGACCGGCAAGGACAACAAGGAACTGATGTCGATCCTCGGCGAGGGCGCTCTGACGCCGACCGACCTCCTGTACGCGCGGTTCGCGGACGAATTCGAAAAGCGCTACGTAAACCAGGGCTACGAGGAGAACCGCTCGATCGAGGAGACGCTCGATCTCGGCTGGGAACTCCTGTCGATCCTGCCGACGAGCGAACTGAAGCGCATCAAACCCGAAATGATCGAGAAGTACTATCCGAAGAAGGACGCGTAACACGGAAAGGCCTACGAAATGGCAATGGTAACGGTCACCCCGACCCGCATGGAACTCACGCGGCTCAAGGGAAAACTGAAAACGGCGCAGCGCGGCCACAAGCTCCTGAAGGACAAGCGGGACGAACTGATGAAGCAGTTCCTCGACACCGTCCGCGAGATCAAATCGCTTCGGGCGGAGGTGGAGGAGGACGTCCTCAAGGTCCACAAATCCTTCACGGTCGCGTCCGCCCTGATGTCGTCGTCCGCGATGGAACAGGCTCTCGCGTATCCGAAGCAGTCCGTCGAGCTGACGATGACGACGAAGAACGTCATGTCGGTCATGGTTCCGGTCTACGAGTTCCATACGAAGACGCGTTCCGATTCGGACATCTATCCGTACGGCTTCGCGGCGACCTCGGGCGAACTCGACACGGCCGTCGAATACCTCGGCAAGGTCTTCGAGAAACTTCTCAAACTCGCCCAGATCGAAAAGGCCGCCTATCTGATG
>JAEEUO010000283.1 GCA_016286935.1 Bacillota bacterium
CGACGACGCTGCCATATACTCGCGGACGAGCTCCGGCGCCTTCTCCATATAGCCCTGAAAGACGAGCTGGGCCTGTTTCTTTGAGCCGCATGCCTTCGCGAGCGTCAGGGATACCTCCTCCGACGGCGGCGGCAGTTTTCCGTTCTTCAGCTGGGAGACGTACGACGGGGTGATCGTGAGATTGAGGCCCGCGCAGCGTTTGGTGATCTGGCGAAGGGAGAGCTGGCTCTCTTCGATCATCGCGGAAAGCATTTCTGCGTAACTCATTTCGGTTGCCTTTCGGTGCACATAAAAATACAAGAGTTAGTGTTTAGTTTCTCCTAAACTATAACATCTTGTACTTTTCGAATCAAGTCTTAAAATGGATCGCCCGGCGTTATTTTAATGTTTTATGTGCAAGGTCAACGACTGCCGAAACGTCTTCGTCGGAAACAGAACCTTCCGGCTCTTTCCGCAGGTACAAAAGGTATTCGATGTTCCCCTTCGCGCCGGAGATCGGGCTGAACGTAAGGCCGGCGGGCGAGAGGCCCGCGCTCTCCGCGTAGCCGATGACGTTCCGGATGACCGATCCGTGAACGCGCGGATCGGAGACGATGCCGTGCTTGCCGACCTCCTCCCTTCCCGCCTCGAACTGGGGCTTTACGAGCGAGACGGCCGTTCCGTCCTCCGCAAGCATCCGGGACGCGACCGGGAAGACGAGGTTCGTCGAGATGAACGAGACGTCGATCGAGAGGAACGACACCGGTTCGATCGTTTCGGGATCGAAGTAGCGGATGTTCGTCTTTTCGAGGTTGACGACGCGCGGGTCGATGCGCAGCTTGTAATCGAGCTGGCCGTAGCCGACGTCGATCGCGTAGACCTTCGAAGCGCCGTTCTGGAGCATGCAGTCGGTAAAGCCGCCCGTCGACGCGCCGATGTCCGCGCAGACGAGGCCGTTCACGTCGATCTTGAACGTCTCGAGCGCCTTCGCGAGCTTGAAGCCGCCGCGGCCGACGTAGGGGCATTCCGCGCCCTTGACGGTGATCACGGCGCCCTCCTTGATCGGCGTGCCGGGCTTGTCGGAGAGCTGTCCGTCAACGAAAACGAGGCCCGCCATCACGGCGCGCTTCGCCTTTTCCCTCGTTTCGTAATATCCCTGCTGCACGAGCAGGACGTCGAGTCTCTCCTTCATCGTTTCGTTGCGATCTCCTCCGCGAGAGAGCGGCCGTCCAGGCCGTATCGCTCAAACAGTTCGGACTGGGAACCGTGCGGGATGAACGCGTCGGGCCAGCCGAGCTTGCGGACTGTAACGCCGTCGGCAGCGAGAACGGACGCGACGGAATCGCCGAAGCCGCCGAAGGTGACGTTGTCCTCGAGCGTAAAGACGCGCTTTTTGCCTGCGGCAGCCTTGCGGACCGCTTCGGCGTCGAGCGGTTTGATCCGGGAAATATGGCGGACGTTGAGTACGATCCCGCGTTCCTTCAGCAGTTCCTTCGCCTCGAGCGCGTGAGAGAGCATCGCGCCGCACGAGAACAGGAGCGCATCGCCGCCCTCCTCTTCGGTGTAGGAAACGCCTTCGGCTGCGCCGCGCGGGTAGCGGATCGCGACGGGGCCGCCGATCGCGAAGGCTTTGGCGAGCAGTTCGCGAAGCTCCGCACCGTCCTTTGGCGCGAAGACGGTCATATTCGGCATGGGAAGCAGATACGACAGGTCGAAGACGCCGTGGTGGGTCTCGCCGTCGCGTCCGACGACGCCGGCGCGGTCGATGGCGAAGACGACGGGCAGGTTCTGGAGACAGACCTCCGTCAGGATCTCGTCGTAGGCGCGCTGGAGGAACGTCGAATAGATCGCGACGCACGGCCTCATCCCGCGGATCGCGAGACCCGCGGCAAACGAGACGGCATGCTGTTCGGCGATCTCGGCGTCGAAGAAGCGGTCCGGGAAGCGCCGCTCGAATTCAACGAGGCCGGTCCCTTCGGTCATCGCGGCCGTCACGGCGCAGATCTTCGGATCCTTCTCCGCGAGCGAGACGAGCTCATCGCCGAACACGGAGGAGAACGACGGACCGCCGGAGGCCTTCGGCTTGCCGGTCAGCTCGTCGAACGGGCCGATGCCGTGGAAGAGCGATGAGTTCTTCTCGGCAGGCTCGTACCCCTTCCCTTTTTTCGTGATGACGTGGACGAGGACAGGCCCCTCCATCGCGCGGACGCGGGAGAGCGTTTCGATCAGCTCGTCGAGGTTGTGGCC
>JAEEUO010000284.1 GCA_016286935.1 Bacillota bacterium
GCTTGTCCTTGTAGTTGCGGAACATATCGGCGACGAACTCGTCCATCGGCTCCGTGAAGTAGAGGATCTCGAAATCGCGGTCCTTCAGGATCTCGGTCTGGGGCTTCCGGTCGATCGCCTCGACCGTCTCGCCGGCCGCGAAGTAGATGTACTTCTGGTCGGGCTTCATGCGGCTGAAATACTCCTCGAGCTTGACGAACTTCTTCTCCTTAGACGAGTAGAACATCAGAAGGTCCTCGAGCTGGTCCTTCTTCGCGCCGTAATCCTCCAGGCAGCAGACCTTGATCTGGCGGCCGAATTCCTTCCAGAACGCCTCGTAGCTTTCGCGGTCGTCCGCGAGCATTTTATCGAGCTCCGCGCGGATCTTCTTCTCGAGGTGGGCGCCGATCGACTTCAGCTGGCGGTCGTGCTGGAGCACCTCGCGCGAGATGTTCAGCGTCAGGTCCGGAGACTCGACGACGCCGCGGACGAAGTTGAAGTAGTCGGGCAGGAGATCCTCGCAGGAGTCCATGATCATGACGCCGCTCGAATAGAGCTGGAGGCCGGATTTATACTCGTCGGAGAAGTAGTTCGCCGGCGCCTTCTTCGGGATGAACAGGAGCGCGTCGTATGTGATCGCGCCTTCGACGGAGACGGGGATCGTCCGGAGCGGCGGTTCGGTCTCGCGGAACGTTTCCTGATAGAACGCCTCGTACTCCTCGGGCTTGACGTCCGCCTTCTTCCGGCGCCAGATCGGCACCATCGAGTTGAACGTCTCGAGTTCCCATTTCTCTTCGTATTCGGGCGGGACGTCCGTTCCGTCCTCTTTCTTGATCCCCGTTCCTTCCTTGAGATACGGGTGGGGCATCAGCATCCGGATCGGGTAGCGGACGTAGTCCGAATACTTCTTGACGAGCTTGTAGATCGGGTATTCGCGCACGTACTGGGAGAATTCGTCGGCCTCCTCGCCGTCCGGTCGGATGTGGAGGATCACGTCGGTCCCGGCGGTCTCCTTCTCGCACGGCGTCACGGTAAAGCCGTCCGCGCCGTCGGATTCCCATTTGTGGGCTTCGGTCTCGCCGTATTTCTTCGATACGACGGTGATGTGGTCCGCGACCATGAAGGCCGAGTAGAAGCCGACGCCGAACTGGCCGATGATGTCGATCGGGTTTTCGGCCTCCGCCGGCTTTTCGCCGTCCTTTGAGAGGCCCGCCTTGAACGCGCCGGAGCCGCTGAAGGCGATCGTGCCGAGGTTCTTCTCGAGTTCCTCCGCGGACATGCCGATGCCGTTGTCGCTGACGGTCAGCGTCCGCGCGTCCTTGTCGACCGCGAGCCGGATCTCGAAATCCGAGCGGTTCATGCCGACCGACGGATCGGTCAGCGCGAGATAGCAGAGCTTGTCGATCGCGTCGGACGCGTTCGAGATGAGCTCGCGCAGGAAGATCTCTTTATGCGTATAGATCGAGTTGACCATCAGGTCAAGCACTTTCTTCGATTCCGCTTTGAACTGTTTTTTTGCCATAACAAAACGCCTCTTTTCGTGGATTCTTTTCATAGTATACCACAAAAACGAACGTTTCGATAAACGACTTGCATACAAAAATACCCCGGGAAGCTCCCGGGGTATCGGATGCGGATTTCGGGCGGTCAGTCCTTGCGCGCCATATACTCGCCGTCGATCATATCGTACGGGCGGTCGAGCGGATTGCGGCGCTCCATCGCGTCGAAGTGTTTCTTCATCGCGGGCTCGACGAACTTGTAGAGCGCCTTGCCGTCGAGATCGAAGAAGTACACGACGAACAGGAGGCCGTAGACGCCGGTGAGGATGCCGAGGACCTTCAGGATCGTTCCAAGAACGCTTTTCTTTTTCGTTTTCTTACGCATTTCTTCTGTCCTCCTTTACCAGCCGAGGCCGTCGTCGAATTCGAGCAGCGACGGATCGAGGGGGGTCTCCTGCATGACGGTCGTCATGTAGTCGTTGATGATGCCGCGGATCTCGGCGCGGGAGACCGTACGCTTGTCCGGAAGCGCGTGAGGCATCCAGATGGCGTGGATGTTGCGGGCGCGGAACTCGTCCTCGAACAGGCCGTGGACGCCCTGCATGCCCTTGCACTGGAGCTGGTCGTACATCATGACCATGTCGCAGTGGAACTTCTCCATATTCTCCCAGAGCTCGAAGATGTGGTGGAGTCCGCCGACGGCCATGCGGCGCATCGGAGCCCATTCGTGGTACTTCGCCAT
>JAEEUO010000014.1 GCA_016286935.1 Bacillota bacterium
TACGATTTTATTCTATCTTTCCGACCGTCTTTCTGTCAATGCACACCTTGACATAGCGCCATTCCGTTGGCCGTTGCTCCCCCTTTGTTTTCATGCAAAAACCGCGCCGTTTTTTGACGTGGCGCGGCTTTTGCGAAAGTAATAGGAGTTGGTCGCAGAAGGAGGTTTTCTACGCATGAAGAAGCATTATCAGAGTCTTTTCAGCACCTCGAGCAGGTACCGGTACGCACGGTCGAACGAGGCCAGATCCAGTTTCTCGCGCGGCGTATGGACGAACGGATTGTCGGGAGCGATCCCGATCGCCTCGCAGAGTTCTTCACCGCCGAGGCCCTCCATGATCGTACCGACGTCGTTCCCGCCGCCGGTGTATTTGATGTAGAGGTCCTTGCCCGTCGCGTCCCGATAAACCTGATTCCAGGTCTTGTACAGATCGCCGTCCATCTTCAGCTTGTAGCCGGAGTAACGGTATTCCTCGTTGTACGTCGCGCCGAACAGTCTGCCGATGATCTGCATCTTGCGAAACATCTCATCGCGCGCCGGTTTGAAGCTTGTGCGGAACATATAGCCGACGGTCATCGTTCCCGCCATCCCGTCGCGTTCCATGCGGACGATGCCGAGATTGTTGGCCGTCTTCAACACTTTCCGCTCGCACTGGTACAGCATCGAAATGCCGTCGGGAAGGACGCTGACGAAATCAAGCGCCTTCTCCGCGCTTTCCGCCGTAAGGACCGTCTCCGGCTCTTCAGCCTTCTTCACTTCGAACCAGAGATTCGGATCGGTCTCCGCGTGTTCGTTTTTCGCCTGTGCTTCGATCCTCGCGACGACGGTGGCAACATCTTCGAGTTTCCGTTCCGAGCCGAACGTGAAGTCCGCGTTGCGCGAAAGATTGTTCCGGAACGTTCCGCCGGAGTATCCCGCGAGCGGCATCGTCCCGAACGCGTCGTACAGTGCGGCGGCCACGCGGAGCGACCAGCCGATCGCCGTTCCGCGCCCCCAGACATGATCGAGAGAGGCGTGTCCGGCCGTAAAGCCGTCGAGGTGGACATGGTACCAGTTCAATCCTTTCGGCGCCGGTCCGTACGCGAGGGGGAGCTTCCATTCGCCGCCGATGACAGCCGTCTGGAACGCGTTCGTCGTCCCTTCCTCGTTCGCGTCAAGGTTGATGATGCGCCTCGATTCGAAGCACGCGTAGTTTTTGAAGCCGCGGGGACCGCCGATGCCGACCTCCTCTTGAACGGAGAAGAAGCATTCAAGCGGCGGATGCGGGATCGTGTCATCATCGAGCACCGCAAGCATATACGCGACGCCGTAGCCGTCATCCGCGCCGAGAGTCGTGTTGCGCGCATGGAGCCATCCGTCCTCCACATAGAGTTCGAGCGGGTCCGTATCGAAGTTGAAATCGCTGTCCGGCGTCTTCTCGCAGACCATATCGGTGTGGGCCTGGAGCATGACCGGCTTCCGATTCTCGTATCCGGGCGATGCCGGTTTTTTGATCACGACGTTCCAGAGATCGTCGGTGTAATACCAGAGACCGCGGTCCTTCGCGAACTGCACGATATACTCTGAGATTGCCTTCTCGTTGAACGATTCGTGGGGGATCGCGCAAATGTCCTCAAAGAACTTCAGATACGGTTTATCGGTGTGGTCAAGAATGTAATGCATACGGAATCGTCAGAGCATCGTACAGGCCGCGAAGTGCCCCGGCGCGACCTCCTTGAGCGGGATGTCCGCGCCGCTGCAGGCCGCAGTCGCATGCGGGCAGCGAGCCGCGAACCGGCAGCCCGGTTTCGGTTCGATCGGGCTGGTCAATTCGCCGCGCATGACCTCCATCGACATCTTCTTGCTCGTCAGCGTCGGGACAGGCACCGCATCCAACAGACCGACCGTGTACGGATGGAGCGGATGGTCGAACAGTTCATCCGTCTCCGCGTATTCCACGCACTGTCCGAGATACATGACCATGATGTGGTCGCTGATGTGCTTGACGACGCTCATGTCGTGGGTAATGAAGACATACGTCAGATTCTTATCGTCCTGAAGATCCATCAGCAGGTTCAGGACCTGAGCCTGAATGGATACGTCGAGCGCAGAGACCGGCTCGTCGCAGACGATGAATTCCGGCTCCGACGCGAGCGCGCGGCCGATGCCGATGCGCTGGCGGCGGCCTCCGTCGAGCTCGTGCGAATAGCTGTCCGCGAAACGTTCCGCGATGCCGACCGTTTTCATGATCTCGGCGACCTTGTCGCGGTATTCTTCCTTGCTCGAACAGAGCTTGAAGCTCTTGAGCGGTTCCCCGATCAGATCCTGGACGGTCATGCGCGGATCGAGCGCGCCGGACGGATCCTGGAAGATCATCTGCATCTTCCGGCGGTACGGAGCCATCTGCTTCGGCGTGAATTTCGTGATATCGACACCGTCATAGAAGTACTGCCCGCCCGTCGCGTCGAGGAGGCGGAGGAGGACCTTGCCGAGCGTGCTCTTTCCGCATCCGGATTCACCGACGACGCCGAGAGTCTTTCCCCGTTCGATCTTGAAATTGACGCCGTCAACGGCATGAAGCTGGCCATGGGACGTCCGGAAGAACTTCTTCAAATCTTTGGCTTCGATCAGCGGATTACTCATTGGCGCTTCCTCCTTGTTCCTTGTCAAACCGGCAGCAGCGGATGAAGTGGCCAGGTTCGGTCTCGATCATCTTTTGATCCGCCTTGCACCGCTCGCTCGCATATTTGCAGCGGGGAGCGAAGTGACAGCCGTGGAGCTTCACGGACGGATCGGGCATCATTCCGTCGATCGCGTTGAGACGCGCCGTCTTGACCTTGAGGTTCGGGATGGAGCGGAACAGGCCGATGGTATACGGATGGAGGTTTTCATGGTCGAAGATCTTCTCGACCGGACCGTATTCGATGATCTCGCCGGCATACATGACGGCGACCTTCTCGCAGATCTGGGCAACGACGCCGAAGTCGTGGGTAATGAGCAGCATCGCGGTTCCGAGACGCCGCTGAAGGTCCTTGATCAGGGCAAGCATCTGGGCCTGGATCGTTACGTCAAGCGCCGTCGTCGGTTCGTCCGCAAGGATCAGTTTCGGTTCGCACGCGAGCGCGATCGCGATGACGATGCGCTGCTTCATGCCGCCGGAAAACTCGTGCGGATACTCGACTTTTCGGTTCGCCGGGATGCCGACGAGTTCCATCATCTCATCGACTTTCTTGTCGATCTGCTCCTTTGTCAGTTTCTTTTCGTGGATCCGGATGACTTCCTTGATCTGGTCGCCGACGGTCATGATCGGATTCAGCGCGGACATCGGATCCTGGAAGACCATCGAAACGACTTTTCCGCGGATGTTGCACATTTCCGCCTCGGAGATCGCATAGACATCCTTTCCGTCCACGACGATGTTGCCGGATGTGATCTCACCGACCTTCTCGGGGAGGATGCGCATGATGGCTTTCGCGGTCGTGGTCTTTCCGGCGCCGGTCTCGCCGACGAGTCCGAGCGTCTCTCCGGCGTCAAGATCCATATCGAGCCCGTTGACCGCAAAGATCGTCGCGATCTCGGTGTTGTATTCGACGCTCAGGTTTTTGATTTCAAGAACTTTTTCGCTCATGTTCTTATTCCTCCGCGCCGGCCGCAGCGGCTGCCGAAGCGGCTTCCGCTTTCATGCGGTTTCTCTTCTTCGTTCTCGCGTCAGCAAGCGTTCCCTTGAGTTTCGGATCGAGCGCGTCGCGAACGGCATCGCCGACGATGTTGAAGCAGAGAACGACGATCATGATATAGACGCCCGGAATGATCGCCATCAGCGGGAGGCGTTCCAGGTAGGTATAACCGTCGTTGACCATCGAGCCCCAGCTCGGCATCGGCGGGTTGACGCCCATACCGAGGAAGCTCAGCGTCGATTCGCACATGATCGCGGCGCCGATGTTCATCGTGATCATAACGATGTTCAGCGAGATCGTGTTCGGGAGAATGTGTTTGATCGTATTCAGCGTCCGGTTGTTTCCTGCAAGCGTGCCGGCAACGACATAGTCGGCGTTGCGGATCGACAGGACCTGTGAACGCGTGATACGGCAATAGCTGGGAACGAGCGTGATCGCGATCGCGATACACATATTGACGATGCCTCTCCCGAGGATCGCCGTGACGAACAGCGACATGATCGTCGTCGGAACGGCGGAGATCGCGTCGATCGTACGCATAATGACCGCACTGATCGTTCCTCCCGCGACACCGGCGACCAGGCCGAGTGCGATGCCGATGATCGACGCCATGACGACCGTCAGCGCGCCGACGGAGAACGACACGCGTCCGCCGTAGATCAGGCGCGAAAGGATATCCCGGCCGAGGACGTCCGTGCCCAGAAGGTGCTTCGAGCTCGCGCCCTGCAGGATCGACGTGTAGTCCTGATCGTCGTATCCGTACGGTGCCACCTGATCCGCAAAGATGGAGATCAGAAGCGTAACGATCAGAACGATCAGACAGAACACGACGCTTTTCCGCGCCAGGATGACCCGGACAAACCGGCTGTCCGTGATTTTCTTTTTCTTCTTATTCATGCCGCCGCCCCCTATTCCTTCGTTCTCGGATCGATGAATCCGTAGAGAATGTCAACGATCAGGTTGGCAACCGTAACGAACACCGCGATGACGAGGATGCAGTCGACGAACAGCTGCAGGTCCCGTGAGTTGATGGAATTGATCATCAGGCTTCCCATCCCAGGAAGCGTGAAGATGTTTTCTGTCAGAACGGTCGCTCCCATCATCTGGGCGAAACGGTTGACGATGATCGTGAGAAGCGGAACGAGCGCGTTCCGGAGCTGATGCTTGAAGATGATGTCGCGTTTCTTCACGCCTTTGGATTTGGCCGTCATAACGTAATCCTGGTTGATGACGTCAAGCATACTCGAACGCGTTTGTCTCGCGAAGATCGAGATCGACGGGAAACTCAGAACGGTCACCGGCAGAACGATGCCTCTGAACCAGGGACCGAGTCCTTTGCTGATCGGCGTATAGCCGTAACTCGGACAGATCCCGAGACGGATGGCAAAGATCAGAATCAGGATGATGCCGATCCAGAATACCGGCATCGCGATGCCCGCATTCGAGAGGATGCTGATCACCGTATCGACCGCTTTCCCGCGATTCAGGGCGGCGATGATTCCAAATGCCACTCCGAGAATGACGGAAACGATAAAGGCCCATGTGACCAGTGTCAGTGTTACGCCGATACGGGAGAAAATGATTTCGGAAACGTTTCTCTGAAGCGAGACGGAGAACCCCATCGTTCCGTCAAACATGCTCTTGATCCAGTTGACATATTGCTGCCAGACCGGAAGGTCATATCCGTAAAGATGCGTATAGTACGCGATCTCCTCATCTGTTGCGTTCGAACCGAGGAAGTTGATGATCGGGTTTCCCGGTATCAGCTGCATCAGAAGAAACAGGATGACGGTCAGAAGCACGATCGTGATCAGCGATTGAAGCACCCGCTTCAGTATTTTTCTGACTTGCTTTCCTTTCATCGTGTTACTCGTCCTTAATACTCGTATCGGGCGATCTGTTACAATCGCCCGATACGATCATGATTATCCGTTTAGAATTCGATGTGAGGCCGGAATTATTGTTCGAGCCAGGCATCCGCCCAGACCGCTTTCCACTGCGACGTCTGGAGAGCCTGATCGTCATGGAGTGCGCTGATCTTGAAGAACGTCGGAGACATGACGGTCATCGGATCCCAGAAGAAGTATCCGTCTTCACCGAAGAGCATCTCTTCCATCTCTTTTTCGACTTTGACCTTATCCGCATCGCTTCCGGCAGCGAACAGTTTTTTGACCTGATCGATCAGGACGGGGGTATTCGGGATAGCCGCTTTGAAGGAGGTCGGCGTAGCGGAGAACACTTTGGTCATGTAGAACGCCATGTCGCCCATCGTGTACGGGAATACGTAGATGCCGTCGAACACACCGCTGACGAGGACGGAGTTGAAGGTCGCCGTATCGACGACGGTCACTTCGGCGTTGATGCCGATTTCCTTGAGAGAGTTGGCAACGGCCGTGATCATCGTCTGGTCGGACGGCGCGCCGGTGATGACGGTGTTGAATCCGTTCGGATAGCCGGCTTCCGCGAGGAGCGCCTTCGCCTTTTCGACGTCGTATCCGACCTTCTTCATAGAGTCGTTGTAGCTGGCCTGACCGGGCAGCGCGAACTGGTCGGTCCACATCTGCTGGCCCTGGAAGATCGCGTTGTTCAGGAGTTCTTCATCGAGGCCCCACGCGACGGCGCGGCGTACGCGGGCATCGCTGAACGGGCTGTTGCTGTTCGAGCTGTCGAAGATGAGGCCGCGGCCGACGGCGACGAGGCCGTTCGAGTTCTTTTCGGAAACGACTTCACCGGAGCGGATCTGGGCCGCGCAGCCGGAGCTGATGGTATCGCCGGCGACGAAGGTCGTCGCGAACGCCGCTTCGATATCCTTGGCGCGGAACGCGGAGCTCATGGCGGACGCGTCGGCGATCAGAACGAATTCGAGTTCGTCGAGATACGGCTTGCCTTCCTGCCAGTAGTTCGGGTTCTTTTCATACACGATCCGAACGCCGGATTCGAACGATTTGATCATGAACGGTCCGGTACCGGCGGAACGGTCCTTGATCGAATCGACGTCCTGGAGCGCCTTCGGAGAGGTGAAGAGTACGTAGAAGCCGATGGTGTGGAGATCCGCGGAAGACCAGGCTTTCTGATGGAGCTTGATCGTGTAGTCGTTGATGATCTCGTAGCTTTCGATGTTCGCGAGTTCGCTGCGGTTGATGGAGGCGTATTCTTCCATGTTCCGCTGAACGGCGGCGGCGTTGAACGGTTCACCGTCCGAGAACTTCACGCCTTCGCGGAGATAGAACGTGATGCTCGGCTCGCTCGGGTTCGATTCCCACTTCGTCGCGAGAAGCGGAACGTCGTTGCCGTTCGCATCCGTCGTCAGGAGAGATTCATAGGCTGCCCAAGCCTGCATCAGAGCGGCGTTGTTCGAGATACGCGGCGCATATCCGTAATCCGCAAACAGGTTGGACACTGCGACGGTAAGTTTTCCGCCGGACTGCGGTCCGGTCGTGGGCTGCTGTTCATTCCCCTGCGTTCCCTGGCTGGGATCGGTATTGCCCTGCGGCTCTGCCGGCTTGGGTGTGCACGCGGCGAGAGTGAACATCAGGCATACGCAGAGAAGGATCGCCCAAAAACGTTTTCTGCTTGTCATTTTGATTTTTCCTCCAATTTCTGACTTGCTGAAACTGTTTGACAATATTCGTGAAACCAATTGCCTATTTCCGATAGAAGCCCTCCGATTCAGGCTCTATGAAAAACCGATCATGATACATCACGGTTATGATTCAACGTCCTACGTTGAATGTCAGGCGTTTACTTCTGTTCTTTGCTGCTCTTACTGTATCATTCTGACCCTCATCCATACCATTCCGCAGTCAGCATAGCCGTATTCCATTTGTCCGCGGATCCCCTTCCGCCGCACTCCCGGGATCGTGCCGGAGCGATGGTTTTCCGTTCCGTCCCGTGGACCGGTCTCCGGAAAAAGAACAAAAAAACGCCGTGCGCCCAGGCACGGCGATGATTTCGCGGTTCCAGTCTTCAGGTCCGGCTCAACGCATCGATCCTTGATTGAAGGACTGCATATCGCACCGGATCCTTTTCCAGCATCTTGTTCCAGGCGATGCAGACATGGCGAATCGGCAATGTGCTGTTTGTCGTGAAGAAACGTATGGCGTCGCCCGTTTCGTGGCGGGCGACGTCCTCTGTGACGAAACAGATCCCCATGCATTCTTCCGCAAACCGTTTCGCGAAGCGGACGGAATCCTCAAACATCCTGACGTTAGGCGTTATCTCCTCCGCGGTGAAGAACGCTTTTTCCAGTTCAAACAGACCGGTCCCTTCACCGCTCATGATGATGTCCTGGTTGTTCAGGAAACGGGGCGCCAGATACGGATAGTCCTCTCCCGGACGCTCCTCCCCCTCCTGCGAGATGGGATTGGCCGTCGGAACGCCGATCAGGATCCGTTCGGAATACAATTCCCTGTGGCGGATGCCGGCCGGAAATTGTCCGCTGAACGGCGCCGTCAGCAGGGCGAAATCGATCGTTCCGTCCTGAAGGCCTTCCAGCAGTTCTCCGTCACGCAGACTCCGCGTCATGATCTGAACATCGGGAAACCGATTCAGTGATAATTCTTTCGGAATCACATAGGCTGTCCGCGTATGGGAAAACCCGAAGACGATGAGATGCTTTTTCTGTTCCGCGCGGATCCGCTCCAGGTCGTCCGTCAGTTTTTCTTCCATCGCCACGACATCCTGCGCGAACCGTAGATAACGTACTCCCAGGCGCGTGGGAACAAGGCCTCCCGGAGTCCGTTCAAAGACCTTGAATCCGAGCATGGCTTCGATCGAAGAGATGATCTTGCTCAAAGAAGGCTGCGACATATACAATTTGTCAGCCGCTTTGGAGATGTTCCCTTCTTCATTAACCGTCAGCAGATAACGCAGTCGTTCAAATTCCACAGTGCTTCACCTCTGTTATAAACTATACTCTATCTCAGACAGTGCGTCCAATCTTTTCTGCGAAAAAAGAACATACTCCTATTCCGTTTTCCACATAGCACTCATTCATTTTGAAATGGTATTGTAGTATCAGTGAAACCATAGCCATCCTGTCCTGTAACCTGCACCGTGTTTTTCTATTGTGATAAAGGAGGCACTTCACATGCCCATTGACCCCCAGGTCATCGCCCATTATGAAAAGAAACGTGCCGCGACGACCGCCGCGAATAAAACCGTCTCGATCGAAACGATCCGCGCAAACGCTGATGAGCTGTACAACGACAAGAAGCAATGGCCGCCTGTCGCAAGCGTAGCGGATAAAACGATCCCCTGTTTCTGGGGCGACCTTCCGATCCGCATCTATGCGCCCGGAGACGAAGGCCCGTATCCGATCCTGATCTACTATCACGGCGGCGGGTTTATGATGCACAACATCGCGAGCCACGACTCACTCTGCCGCGTGCTCTGCAACGAATGCGGCGCCGTAGTCGTCAGCGTCGGCTACCGGCTGGCGCCGGAAGTCAAATGGCCTGCGTATTTCGAAGACAGTTACAGCGCTCTGGAATGGATCTTCGACAACGCAGATCTTCTGAACGGTGACCGTTCCAAGATCGCAGTCGCCGGCGATTCCGCCGGTTCGAACATCTCCGCCAGCGTCGCGCTTCTCGCGCGTGACAGGCGGGGGCCGAAAATCGGACTCCAGATCCTTGCGTACGGCGGCGGATGCAACCTCTCCGAAGAGGAATCCGCATCGTACCGCGAGCTGATCGACCACAATTACGTTCTGAACCGCGCTTTTGTCGAGCTGTCCAAGGCCGGGCGTTCCGGCGAGGTGGATTTCAGCAAGAACATCTATACCTATCCCGGTCTCGCGAAGGATCTCTCCAACATGCCGCGGACATTCTCTCTCAACGCTGAATACGACCCTCTCCGGGATGACGGAGAAGAGTACGCGCGCCGTCTCAAGGCCGCCGGAAACGACGTCATCGCGTGGCGTGTCCCGGGGATGATGCACGGCTTCCTGCTGCTGTGGGACAAGTTCGATGTCGCCGGCTTCGCCGTTAAGGAGATCGGCCGCGTCTTCCGCGAAACCTTCGCATAATGCCATGAACAATAAAAAAACAGCGTCGCAGGACGCTGTTTTTTATTTGAGCATTCCGGTCAGCGAGGCTTTGCGGTCACCAGTTCGTTCTTCCGCGGCACAGAGACCCCGTCACTCATTCGAGTGGCGGGTCCTGTGATGGGATGACGGTTCTGTTTGAAATACGAGGCTGCGGACCAGTGCCGTCCGATCGGTTCAGATGTCCATCTGATAATACGCGACCGTGTAGCGTTCCGTCGCCTCCTCCGCGCCGTTCGGCGTAAAGCCCTGGCTCTTCCAGAACGCTTCGGCCTCGACGTTGCCTTTGATGCAGCCGAGGCGGAGGCAGTCGTAGCCCTGGCCCTGCATCGCCGCGCGGATGTCGGCGAAGATCGAGGAGCCGATGCCCTTGCCCTGGAGTTCCGCGTCGACGATGAACCACCCGATGAACGCGTCGTCCGGCTCCTTGTAGCCCGTGATCAGGTCGAGCAGCGCGACGAGCTTCCCGTCCGCGTCCCAGAAGCCGACGAAGTGTTTGTCCTCCTTGCCCGTGCCGTCCGGAAGCTTCGTGATGATCTCCGTGAGGTTTTTGCGCGTCGGGCGTTCGCCGAGGTAGTGGTAGTAGCGGCGGTTGGCGCGGCAGAGGTTGTAGACGGCGGAGATGTCGTCCTCGGTGATCCTGCGGACGTCGTATTCGCTCGAGAGGATCTCGACGTTGAATTCGTTGTGGCGGCCCTCCTCGTAGTCGATGGCCTTGCGGAACTGGGTCTCGTAGAGGTCGCGGTAGATCCCGCCCGCCTCGAGGAGCTCGTCGTGGGTCCCCTGTTCGGCGATGACGCCGCCGGCGACGACGAGGATCTTGTCGGCCTTCAGGATCGTCGAGAGACGGTGGGCGATCACGATCGACGTCCGGCCGACCATCATCGCTTCGAGCGCGTCCTGGATCGCGTTTTCGGAGATCGAGTCGAGCGCCGACGTCGCCTCGTCGAGGATGAGGATCTTCGGATCCTTCAGGATCACGCGCGCGATCGAGATGCGCTGTTTTTCGCCGCCCGACAGCTTCAGGCCGCGGTTGCCGACGACGGTGTTATAGCCGTCGGGCTGTTTCATGATGACGTCGTGGATGCTCGCCATTTTGCACGCCGCCTTGATCTCCTCCATCGTCGCGTCCTCCTTCGCGTAACGGAGGTTGTCGAGGATCGTGCCGTTGAACAGGTACGTGTCCTGGGTCACGACGCCGATCTCGCCGCGGAGATACGCAAGGTCGAAGTCGCGCACGTCGACGTCCGCGATCTTCACGGATCCTCCCGTGACGTCCCAGAGGCGCGGGATCAGATTCACGACGGTCGATTTCCCGGAGCCGGACGGGCCGACGATCGCGTACATCTTGCCGCCGGGCACCGTGAAGGAAACGTCCTCCAAAAGCGGCTTTTCCTCAAGATAGCGAAAACGCACATGATCGTAGACGACCGGCTGGTTCTTGACCGCCGGTTTCTGACCGTTTTCCGGGGAGACGATCGTATTTTCACGGTCTAAATAGTCGAAAATGCGGGTGAACAGCGCGAGGGAACGCGTGAAGTCGACGCCGACGTTCAAGAGCGCTTCGACCGGGCGGTAGAGGCGGTTCACGAGGGCGACGGTCGCGGTGATCGTACCGACGGTC
>JAEEUO010000285.1 GCA_016286935.1 Bacillota bacterium
CGGAGCCCCTCCTGAATCTCGAAGGGGTGTTTTCCGCGCGTCTTCGCGCCCCGCGGACTGGCTCGATCGACGTCGCGACGTACTATCTGACGAGCTTCCTCTGCGAGTTCACGCGCGCCCTTCTCGAACGCGCGATCGAAGGCGGCTATAACTTCGCCGACTGCGTGATCACGCCCGACGGCTGCTCGATGATGAACCGCTGTGTCGAGAACATGGAGCTTCTCAACGCCGTTTCGAAGGACAAGAAGGATTTCTTCTACGAGTATATGGAGATCCCGATGAAGGCCGACGACAACGGTCTGAACCTCTACGTCCTTCAGTGCAGGAACCACATCCTGAAGCCGCTCGCCGAGAAGTTCGGCATCGATACCTCCGACGGAGCGATCCGCAAGGCCGTCGCGGAGCACAACCGCGTCTGCGAGCTGATCCGCGCGATCGGCGACTTCCGCAAGGGCCCGCGTCCGACGATCACCGGCTATGAATTCGCTGTGATCTGCCTCGTGACGTACGTCGCGCCGAAGTACCTCCTGATCGACAAGCTCGAGGAGACGCTCGAGGAACTGAAAAAACGCACGCCCGACGAAACGAACCCGTTCCGCGCCCGCGTGCTCGTCGTCGGCTCCGAGGTCGACGATACGGACTTCATCAAGCTCGTCGAGGAATCCGGCGCGTTCGTCTGCGCGGACCGCTACTGCTACGGCTCCCTTCCCGGCCGCGATCCGATCGTTCTGACGGACGACGAGGACGCGCTGACCCAGATCTGCCGCCAGTACATGTACCGCGGCCAGTGCCCGCGCTATATGAACACCGACAAGATGATCGGCCGCCGCGCCTACGTCGCCGAACTCGCGAAGGAATACGGAGCGGACGGCATCATCTACGAACAGATGAAATTCTGCGATCCGTGGGCGTACGAGAAGATGCTCGGCTCCCACATCCTCCGCGAGGATTACGGCTATCCGGTCCTTGCCGTCGACCGTCCCTACGCGATCGCGGGCTCCGGCCAGATGCGCACCCGCGTCCAGGCATTCGTCGAAAGCATCGAGATCAAGACGATCCAGAAAGGGGTACAGAATGGCTAAGGAGATCGGAAAGGACAAATTCGGCAGCTTCTACGTTGCCGGCAGCCGCGTCCGGAACCGCCGCGAATGGCGCGGTGTGAAGGACACGCTGTACGATTATTCCCGCTGGCTCGTCATCATGGCGACGCTCGGCAAATTCGTGATGAAGCCGCGGAACGTCAAGGCGATGTTCCGCTACCGCTGGATGGCGAACTACCTGGCCGTTCCGATGATGGTCGACCGCCACACCCAGGGCCTCCGCGGCGAATATCTGCGGATGTGCCACGTCGAACAGGATCTGATCATCGACGACGTCGCGAAGCTCCTCGACAACCTCTTCCGCGGCGACCGCCGGATCGGCAACGACACGGAATTCTCGAAGAAGGTCGTCCTCGTCGACGAAAACGAGATGACGGCCGTGATGATGGGCTTCCCGATGCTGAAGTGCCTCAGCCGCGAAACGCCGTCGACGTACGTCTCGGTCCTCCTGAACCAGCACGCGGCGGAACACTACATCGACGTCGCCCAGGAATTCGGCCTCGCCGGCGACGTCTGCCCGATGCCCGAAGCGGAAGCCGGCGTCTCGATCGACGACGACGCGCCCGTGCTCGGCGCCTGCGCGATCCAGTGCAACACGACATGCGACGGCTCGCTCCTCGGCAACGGCGTCATCTCCAAGCGCCTCGAGCTCGAGGACGGCATCCCCGTCTTCCAGCTCGCCGCTCCCCTTCGCCACCGCGAGGACGACGTTCAGGAATACGCCGCCCAGGAGATCCGGAACGCGATCGCCTTCATCGAAAAGCACACCGGCGTCCAGTGGGACTGGAAGGAATACTTCGAATGCGCGAAGCGCGTCAACTACGCGACGAAGTGCCGCCAGGAATGGCTCGATATGAACCGGACCGATTACCCGCAGGTCTTCGGCTCGAACCTCGCGCTCTACACCGAAACGAACTACATGGCCATCTGCGGCCGCATCGCCGGTTTTGAGAAGGCCGACCGCAAGCTGACCCGCCTCGCCGAGCAGGCCTTCAAGGCGAAGAAGCGCGCCGCGAAGGAATACCGCCACCGCGCCATCATCTGGGGCGTCCAGTCCCATTACTACATGGACTTCCTCGTCTGGCTCCTGAACTGCTGGGGCATCGTTCCG
>JAEEUO010000286.1 GCA_016286935.1 Bacillota bacterium
CTCGTTGATGTGCATGCCGTTCTGCTCTTCGCATTCGAACGCGACGCCCGGGCCGCTCGTTTCCGTCAGGCCGTAGATGTCGTACGCCTTGATGCCGAGGCTCTTCTCGATCGTGCGGCGCATCTCCTCGGTCCACGGCTCCGCGCCGAAGATGCCGGCCTTGAGCTTGTTGTCCTCCGGCTTGTATCCCTTCTCCGCGAGCGTCTCGCCGATGTAGGCGGCGTAGGACGGCGTGCAGCAGAGGATCGTCGCGCCGAGGTCCATCATGAACTGGATCTGGCGGTCGGTGTTGCCCGAGCTCATCGGGAGCGTCAGGCAGCCGACCTTGTGGGAGCCGCCGTTGAGGCCGGGGCCGCCGGTGAAGAGGCCGTAGCCGTAGCAGACCTGGCAGACGTCCTCGTCCGTTCCGCCGGCCGCGACGATGGCGCGCGCGCAGCATTCCTCCCAGAGGTCGATGTCGTGCTGGGTGTAGAACGCGACGACGCGCTTCCCGGTCGTGCCGGAGGTGGACTGGATGCGGACGCAGTTCTTCAGATCGGTGCCGAGCAGACCGTACGGATACGCCTCGCGGAGGTCCGCCTTTGAGAGGAACGGCAGAAGGCGGATGTCCTCGATCGACCGGATGTCCTCCGGCTTCACGCCCTTTTCGTCCATCTTCTTCCGGTAATACGCGACGTTGTCGTACACGCGGCGGACCTGCTTCACAAGTTTTTCGTTCTGGATCGCGACGATCTCGTCGCGCGATGCCGTTTCTATTTCTTTCTGGTAATATCGCTTCATGTCATTCTCCCTTGTTCTGTCAATCGCCGAGGCTGTCGGTGATGTCGACGGTCTTCTTGTCTTCGTAGCAGAGGAACATCCGGTCGACGTCCGCGGGGACCGTCTTCTTCGTCAGAGCGCTCACGATCGGCACGAGCACGAGGCCGCCGACCATCGCGATGACGCCGGAGTAGATCGAGTTGCGGAACACGAATCCGAACAGCGGGGATCCCGCGACCGACACGGTTCCGAGGGACACGAGGAGCTGAACGATCTCAAGCCCCACGCCCCAGATAAAGCAGCAGGCCGTCGCGGCCTTCGTCACCTTCTTTGTGTAGAGCCCGTAGAGGAACGGAGCAAGGAACGCTCCCGCGAGAGCGCCCCAGGAGACGCCCATCATCTGGGCGATGAAGAGGCTCCTGCTTTTGGCCTGCTTGATCGCGATGGCCGCCGAAACGGCGATGAACAGCACGATGAACAGCCGGATGAGGAGGAGCTTTTTCTTTTCATCCATCGGCTTCTTCCGCAGCGGATCGATGAAGTCGAGCGTGATCGTCGAGGAGCTCGCGAGCACGAGCGACGACAGCGTCGACATCGAAGCGGAGAGGATGAGGACGATGACGATCCCGATGATGATCGGGGGCAGCGTCATCAGCATCCGCGGGATGATCGCGTCGTACCCTTCCGCCTGGACGTTCACGTCGTACAGGCGTCCGAAGCCGCCGAGGAAGTAGCAGCCGCCCGCGACGACGATCGCGAAGAGTGTGGAGATCATGGTGCCCTTCTTGATCGCGTCCTCGTTCTTGATGGCGTAGAATTTGCCGACCATCTGGGGGAGGCCCCACGTGCCGAGCGACGTCAGAAGGACGACGAAGAGCAGGAACACGGGGTCCGCGCCGAGGAACGACGCGTACTGCCAGCCGCCGTTCGGGCCGGTCGCGAGCTTTTCGATCGCCGATACAAGGCCTCCGTTGTCCTTCAGCATCGCGCCGATGACGGCGATGATGCCGGCGAGCATGATCAGGCCCTGGATGAAGTCGTTGAGCGCGGTCGCCATGTAGCCGCCGAGGATGACGTAGATCCCCGTGAGGACGGCCATGACGATGACGCAGACCGAGTAGTCGATGCCGTTGAAGGCCGCCGCGAAGAGGCGCGAGAGGCCGTTGTAGAGCGAGGCGGTGTAGGGAACGAGGAAGACGAAGGTGATGACGGACGCCGCGATCTTCAGCGCGGGCGACATAAATCGCGATCCGAAGAAGTCGGGCATCGTCTTGCTCTGGAGATGCTGGGTCATGATGCGCGTCCGGCGGCCGAGGATCGACCACGCGAGAAGCGAACCGATGAAGGCGTTCCCGAGTCCCACCCACGTCGACGCGAGCCCGAAGTTCCAGCCGAACTGGCCCGCGTAGCCGACGAAGATAACGGCGGAGAAATACGACGTTCCGTAGGCGA
>JAEEUO010000287.1 GCA_016286935.1 Bacillota bacterium
GTATAATAGTTTCGCAATATAATCGTATACAAAAATGCAAGGAGGCGCTTATGCCCAAAACGCTCGCTTACAAGATCCTCGAAGATCACCTCCTCTCCGGCCGGCTCGTCCCCGGCGAGGAGATCACGATCCGCATGGACCAGACCCTGACCCAGGACGCGACCGGAACGATGGTCTATCTCCAGCTCGAGGCGCTCGACCCGGGCCGCGTCGCGACGGAGCTCTCCGTTTCCTACGTCGACCACAACACGCTCCAGTCCGGCTTTATGAACGCCGACGACCACGCCTTCCTCGAAAGCGTCGCGAAACGCCACGGGATCGTCTTCTCCAAAGCCGGCAACGGCATCTGCCACCAGCTCCACCTCGAAAACTTCGGCGCGCCCGGCAAGACGCTGCTCGGCTCCGATTCCCACACCCCGACCGGCGGCGGCCTCGGCATGATCGCGATCGGCGCGGGAGGCCTCGACGTCGCGGTCGCGATGGCGAAGGGCACGTACAGCCTCGCCGTTCCGAAGGTTCTCGGCGTCCGCGTGACCGGGGCGCTCCGGCCGTGGGTCTCCGCGAAGGACGTCATTCTCTACGTCCTCCAAAAGCTGTCCGTCAAGGGCGGCGTCGGGAAGATCGTCGAATATTACGGCGACGGCCTCAAGGCGCTTTCCGTGACCGACCGCGCGACGATCACGAACATGGGCGCGGAGCTCGGCGCGACGACGTCCGTCTTCCCCTCCGACGAAACGACGCGCGCCTATCTCGCGGCGCAGGGGCGCGCGGACGTCTGGAAGCCGCTCGCCGCCGATCCGGGCTGCGTCTACGATGAGACGCTCGACGTGGACCTTTCGGAACTCGAGCCGCTCGTCGCCCTTCCCCACTCCCCCGACAACGTCGTCCCCGTCCGCGAGGCCGGCCCCGTGAAGGTGGACCAGGTCGCGATCGGCTCCTGCACGAACTCGAGCTTCGCCGACCTGATGAAGGTCGCCGCGATCCTGAAGGGCCGTTCGGTCGCGAAGGACGTCAGCCTCGTCATCGCCCCCGGCTCCTCCGCGATCCTCGCGAAGCTCGCGGAGAACGGCGCCCTCGCGGACCTGATCCGCGCGGGCGCCCGCGTGATCGAATGCGCCTGCGGCCCGTGCATCGGCATGGGCCAGTCCCCGTGCTCGGGCGGCGTCTCCCTCCGCACGTTCAACCGCAACTTC
Organism: Bacillota bacterium; assembly: GCA_016286935.1. Taxonomy (GTDB): domain Bacteria; phylum Bacillota; class Clostridia; order Peptostreptococcales; family Anaerovoracaceae; genus JAEEUO01. Next base: position 1,194 of record JAEEUO010000287.1, read on the forward strand.
CGCGGCCGCAGCGGCACCCCCGACGCCGGCATCTACCTCGTCAGCCCCGAAACGGCCGCGTACAGCGCCCTCTCCGGCGTCCTCTCGACCGGCTTCGGCGGCGCTGGCGACGCGGACGGGATCGCGCTTCCCTCTCTTCCCGCCGCGGAGCCGCTCCGGAAGAACGACGCGTTCTTCCTCTATGACGCCGCCGCGGACAAGACCAACACGCCGCTCGTCATGGGCCCGAACATCAAGCCGTTCCCGCTCAACAAGCCGCTCCCCGATACGCTCTTCCTCCGCGTGACGATGAAGGCCGGCGACAACATCACGACCGACGACATCATGCCCGCCGGAACGAAGGTCCTCCCCTACCGCTCGAACGTCCCGTACATGAGCAACTTCTGCTTCGAGACGATCGACACCGGATTCCCCGAACGCTGCCGCACCGTCACGGAGGAGAACTCCGGCTACGACGGCTGCGCGATCGTCGGCGGCCAGAACTACGGCCAGGGCTCATCCCGCGAACACGCCGCACTCGCCCCGCTCCACCTCGGCGTCCGCGTCGTCCTCGCGAGATCGTTCGCCCGGATCCACCGCTCGAACCTGATCAACAGCGGCATCCTTCCGCTCGTCTTCGAGGACCCGGCCGATTACGACCGCCTCGCCCTGTTCAATGAACTTTACTTTGAAAATCTCCCCGGACAGCTCCGCTCCGGCGGCCCGATCACCGTCCGCAACCTCGCGGACCAGTCTTCGTTCCGCGTGCTGGGCGGCTTCTCCGAACAGGAGATCGACCTGCTCTTCGCCGGCGGTAAGATCAACCTTCTGAAAGGAGGATCCAGATGACACACGAAACGTACACGAACGCCTTCGCGGCGATCGTCGAACAGCAGCTCGCCCGCATCGAACGGATGAAGCGGGACACGTCGTTCGACGACTACAAAAGCCTTGATAAGATCGTGATCGGCGTCATCGGCGGCGACGGCATCGGTCCCGCGATCACGGCCGCGGCGGAACGCGTTCT
>JAEEUO010000288.1 GCA_016286935.1 Bacillota bacterium
GACCGATTCGACGGAGCGGCCGCGGTCGCGCGTGTCGCGCAGGATCCGCCGCAGGATCCGCACGTCCGCCGGCGTGTCGACGAAGATCTTGATGTCGAGCAGCTTCACGATGTTCGGGAACGCGAAGAGCAGGACGCCGTCCACGACGACGACAGGCGCGGCCTTGACGTGGGTCCACGGCCCGCTCGCGCGGTTGTGGTCCGTGAAGTCGTACACCGGGACCTCGACGTCTTTGCCGTCCTTCAGCATCTCGATGCAGTCCTCGAGGAGATCCGCGTCGAACGCGTCGGGATGGTCGTAGTTCGTCTTCGCGCGTTCCTCGTACGTCGGAGCGGACTGGTATTTGTAGAACGAGTCCATATTGATCAGCACGGCGTCCCCGCCGAGCTCGTCGACGATCCGCTTCGCCAGCGTCGTCTTTCCGCTTCCCGATCCTCCGCAGAGGCCGATCACGATCGCGCTCATTCCTTTCCCTCCCGCGCTCTCCGCGCTTTCATCCAGCATTTCCGGCACATCGCGCGGTAGCGGTCGTTTCCGCCGAGCACGACCTGTTCGCCCTCGAAGATCACGTCGCCGTTATCGTCGAGGCGCGCGTTCACGGTCGCCTTCGCGCCGCAGTCGCAGACCATCTTGATCTCCTGGATCGATTCCGCGATCTCCATCAGCCGCCGGCTTCCCGGGAAGAACTTCGTCTGGAAGTCGGTCCGGAGGCCGAAGCAGAGCACGGCCACGTCGAAGTCGATCGTGATATCGGCGAGCTGGTCGACCTGGGCGGGCGTCAGGAACTGGCATTCGTCGACGACGACGGCTTTGCAGTCCCGGAAACGGTCGCGGAACAGGTCGTAGGCGTTGTCCTCCGGACCGAGAACGGTCGCGCGCGCCTCGAGGCCGATCCGCGAGCGGACGACGTCGGCGCCGTCGCGCGTATCCCGCGAAGGCTTCAGGAACATGACCTTCATGTTCCGCTCTTCGTAGTTGAATTTCGTGATCAGCGCCTGGGCCGTCTTCGACGAGCCCATCGCGCCGTATTTGAAATAGAGCTTTGCCATTACCGTTGACCCTTGTCGTAGGGGATGCCCTCCGCCTTCGGCGCGCGCGAGTTCTTCGAGGTGAACGCGAGGACGAGCAGGGTGATCAGATACGGGAGCAGGCGGTAGAAGTGGGAGCTCACGCCGAGGTCCTTCAGCCAGTAGATCCCGTCGCCGTTGATGTCGATCGAGGAATAGCCCGCCGCGATGCATTTGAAGAGGCCGAACAGGAACGACGCGCCCGCGATCGAGAGCGGTTTCCAGTTGCCGAAGATCATGACGGCAAGGGCGAGGAAGCCGAAGCCCGCGACGTCGCCGTTCGCCGCGCAGTTCGCGGTCGTCAGCGCGTAGACGAATCCGCCGAGGCCGGCCAGCGCGCCGGAGATCGTCGTGCCGGCGTAGCGCATCTTCTTGACGTTGATGCCGAGGGAGTCCGCCGCCTGGGGATTTTCGCCGCAGGAACGCACCCGGAGGCCGAAGCGCGTCTTGTAGAGGATGACCGAGAGGATGACGAACAGGAGGATGCAGAGGTAGTCGGCGAGATACGTTTTGTGGAGGAACGTATTGCCGAAGAACCCGATATCCGCCGCCCGGTCGTAGCCGAACATCGTCTTCTTGATCATGAACCAGCTCGCCGCGTCGCCCTGGGCGAGGAAGAGCGTGTTCTGTTTCGTGATGATGCGGATCAGGAAGAGGACGATGGCCGGAGCGAGGAGGTTCAGGGCCGTACCGCTGATGGTCTGGTTCGAGCGGAGGTTGATCGACGCGAACGAGAGGAGCAGCGAGAAGACCGCTCCGATCGCTGCCGCAGCAAGGAGCGCAAACAGACAGAGAAGCTGGAGTTTTCCGTATTCGCCGCCGCGATACGCGTTCATGACCCACTGGCTGTTCATCATGATGTTCGTGAACATGACGCCGGAGAACGCGCCCATGATCATGATGCCCTCGAGGGCGAGGTTGATGATGCCGCTCCGCTCGGCGAAGACGCCGGCGAGCGCCACGATCATCAGGGGAACGGAGTAAATGATTGTCTGTTGGACCAGGTATGTCATTCGTTCGTTCCTCCTTTCTCGGTTTCATCAACGGGTTTCGTTTCGGAGCCGCCTTCCGGTTCTTTCGCCCCGGGTTCGGGCGCGGGTTACGCAGGCGGTTCAGGCTGCGCCCCCTT
>JAEEUO010000289.1 GCA_016286935.1 Bacillota bacterium
AGGTCACCAAGGACGTCCTCGGCTACTACAAGTTCTACCTGCCGGACGGCTACAGCGTAAAGTAGTTTCCCGAAGCTGCTTCCCTTCTCAAAGGAAGTCCTCCATAGAAAAGACCGCCTGCGGCTTGCACCGCAGGCGGTTTTCTTACGTTATAGAGGAGCAGTCCGGTCCCCTGCCTTATTTCAGCAGTTCCGGGTTGCAGAGCGTGCCCATCGGCTTGCCGAGGAGCGCGTCGGCGCAGTTCCGCGCGGCCTCAACGAGCAGGTCGCGGTCGCATTCGACGGAATACCACGCGGCGTGGGGCGTGAGGATCGCGTTCTCGCAGGAGAAGATCGGCATGTCGGGCGTCGGGTGTTCGCTCGTGATCGTGTCGAGGCCCGCGCCCGCGATCTCGCCGCTCTTCAGCGCTACGACGAGCGCGTCTTCGTCGACGAGGCCGCCGCGCGCGCAGTTGATCAGGAAGGCGCTCTTTTTCATCTTCCGGAACGTTTCGGCGTTGACGATGTGTTCGGTCGCCTTGACGTACGGCATATGGAGCGAGAGGAAGTCGGACTCCGCGAGCAGCGTATCGAGGTCGACGCGTTCGACGCCGTTCTTCGCGAATTCCTCCTCCGGGAGGAACGGGTCGCAGGCGATCACGCGCATATCGAACGCGAGCATGCGCTTCGCGACGACGTGGGCGATCCGGCCGAAGCCGTAGAGGCCGACGGTCTTTCCGGTCAGCTGGCCGATCGGATAGAGCGGCTCGACGGCCCAGACGCCTTCGCGGACCATCGCGTTCGCCTTCGGGATCTTCTTCGCGCAGCAGAGGATCAGCGCCGCGACGTGGTTCGCGACGTCGACGGTCTGGGCGTCCCGGACGTTCACGACGAAAATGCCGTGACGCGTGCAGGCCGGGATATCGATCGTGTTCATGCCGATCCCGGTGCGCGAGATGACCCTGCACTTCTTCAGATGGACGAGGAATTCCTCATCGACGCGGAAGTAGCAGAAGATGACGCCGTCCGCGTCCTCGCAGGCTTTGAACGTCTCTTCGCGCGACGTTCCCGGCGGGAGGATGACGACCTCGCAGCCGGTCTTCGCGGTCAGCTCGGCGAGGCCGGTGTAAAAATGTTCGTACGCGTTCGACGGCGAGTCGACGATGACGACTTTTGTCTTTTCCATGGCGGTTTCGTTCCTTTCGTTTCAACAAGCGGTACGGCCGGCGCTACGCGCGAACGGCCTTCACGAGGTTCCGGTACGCCTCCGCGAGGATCGATGCGGACAGGCCGACGGTCACGCCGTCGTACCCTTCCGCGATGCGCTTCCTCGCGTCTTCGGCGGTCATGCTGAAGATGTGGAGCATCTTCCCGTTCGCGCGGCAGGCGTTCCGGATGCGGTCCAGAGCCGCGACAAAGCGCGGATCCGCGAATTCACCGGGAATGCCCATCGCAATCGACAGATCGAACGGGCCGATGAAGATGCCGTCGATCCCGTCGATGGAAGCGATCTCCTCGATGGCTTCGAGCGATTCAACGGTCTCGCACTGGGGCAGAAGGATCAGCCGTTCGTCGCTCGCCTTCATGAAGTCGAAGACGCTCCCCTTTGCCCAGTCCTTATAGCCGTATCCCGATCCGCGGTTCGGCGAGAAGCCGCGGTTCCCGGCGGGCGGGAACTTCGCGAGATCGACGAGCCGGCGGTAATCGTCCGGCTTCCGGAGCGCGGGGACGACGATCCCCTTCGCCCCCGCGTCGGCGGCGCGCTGGATCTCTTTGTGGGTCAGACCGGCGACGCGGACAACGGGCTCAAGGCCGGCGAGTTCCGCCGCGCGGATCAGATCGACCGTCGTTTCGTCGTCGAACGGGCCGTGCTCGCAATCGATGAAAACGAAATCAAACCCCGCCCCCTCCATACACTCGACCGTAGATGCGTCGCCCGCGTTCACAAGCGTTCCGAGAGCAGTCTTCCCTTCACGGAACAGCCTCTTCAGCCGATGTTCTCCGTTCATTTACCGTTCCTCCTCTCCCTCTTCGTTCAGGATCCGCTCCACCGTCCGCATCGCCGAGAGGAACTCCGTTCGTTCCTCTTCACCGAGTTTCCGAAGCAGCTGTTCGATCTGGAGTGAGGACGCCTTGTTCACGGCATCAACGGCCTCATTGCCCCGTTTCGTCAGACAGAGCAGGACGGCCCGTCCGTCCTCCGCCGACCGCTT
>JAEEUO010000290.1 GCA_016286935.1 Bacillota bacterium
ATCGCGGGCATCGTGATCAAGGTCCTCGGGGCCTTCTTCCGCATCCCGCTCGGCAACATCATCGGCACGACCGGCATGGCCTACTACCAGGCCGCGTATCCGGTCTACAACCTGTTCCTGTCGCTTTCGACGGCCGGGATCCCGATCGCCATCTCGCGGATGGTCTCGGAGCGGAGCGCGCTCAATCACCGCGACGAGGCGCACCGCGTCTTCCAGATCTCGCTGAAGCTGCTCGGCGTGATCGGCATCCTTTCGGCCGCCGTCATGTACTTCGCGTCGACGGCGATCGCGACGAACGCGTCGATGCCGCTCGCCCAGTACTCGTTCCGCGCGATCGCGCCGGCGCTCCTCGTCGTGCCGATCATGGCGGCGTTCCGCGGCTACTTCCAGGGCATGCAGAACATGAAGCCGACGGCGATCTCACAGGTCGTCGAACAGCTCTTCCGCGTCGCCCTCGGCCTGACGCTCGCGATCGTCCTGACGAAGAAGGGCGTCGAATACGCGGCGGCGGGCGCGTCCTTCGGCGCGACGGCAGGCGGGATCGGCGGACTTGCGATCATCCTTCTGATCTACGGAAGGTCCCTGAGATCGATCCGCACCGGCATCCGCGACAGCGAGCCGTCCGCGAAGGAAACGGCCGGCCAGATCCTCAAACAGATCCTCGTCATCGCGATCCCGATCACGATCGGCTCCGCCATCATGCCGATCATGAACTCGATCGATATGGCGATCGTTGTGAAGCGCCTCGTCGTCGGCGGCTTTACGGAAGCGCGCGCGACCGAGCTCTACGGCGAGCTGTCGGGCTACGCGGGCGCCCTGATCAACTTCCCCCAGGTCCTGACCCAGGCCGTCGCGATGAGCCTCGTTCCGGCCGTCGCCGCGGCGAACAAGACGGGCGATATGGAATTTCTCCGCAAAAACGTCAGCCTCGGCTACCGGATGGCGATGATGATCGGCCTCCCGTGCGCGGCCGGGATGATGAGCCTCGCGGCGCCGGTCCTCCGGATGTTCTATCCGTCCCGCCAGGAAAGCGCCGTCTCCGCGGCGTCGTGCCTGTTCGTCCTCGCGTTCGGCGTCATCTTCCTCTCGACGGTCCAGATGCTCACGAGCGTCCTCCAGGGCGTCGGCAAGCAGATGATCCCCGTCCGCAACCTCGCGATCGGCGCGGTCGCGAAGTTCCTCTGCACGTACTTCCTGACGCCGATCCCGTTCTTCAACGTCAAGGGCGCGGCGGCGGGAACGGTCCTGTGCTACATCATCGCGTCGGCGCTGAACATGATCGCCGTGAAGAAGTACACGGGAACGAAGTTCGACTTCGGCCTGACGTTCGGAAAGCCGCTCGTCAGCTGCCTCGTGATGGTCGCGGCCGTTCTCGGCGTCTACCACGGGCTGACGGCGGTCGTCGGCTCGACGTGGAAGGCGAACGCGCTCGCGACGGTCATTGCGGTCGGCGTCGGCATCCTCGTCTACGCCCTTATGATCCTCGTCACGAAGGCGGTCACGCCCGAGGAACTCGAGCGTATGCCGAAGGGAGGGAGGCTCGCCCGCATCGCCTCGAAATTTGTGCGCAAATAGTTGATTTTTCAACGATATTTGCGTTTGGGGGATTGACATTGCGCGTGCGATGCACGATAATACTTCCAGAAACGTTTCGGCTGTCGAAATAAACGCGACAGACGTTCGAATCGTAATATTAATAAGTTTTTAGGAGGAACAAAATGAACAAGGCAGATCTCGTTGCAAGCGTAGCAAAACAGACTGGTCTCACGAAAAAGGATTCTGAAGCTGCTGTCAAGGCGGTTCTCGAAAGCATTGAAGGCGCTCTGAAGAAGGGCGACAAGGTTCAGCTCATCGGCTTCGGCACGTTCGAAGTCCGCGCCCGCAAGGCCCGCACCGGCCGCAACCCGCGGAAGCCGGGCGAAGTCATGAAGATCAAAGCCTCCAAGGCTCCCGCTTTCAAGGCCGGCAAGGCTCTCAAGGAAGCTGTCAACAAATAAGAAGGACTACAATGAAGATCCGGCGGCTACGCCGGATCTTTTTTATTACGATAAGGCAGTGATGTGAAAGGCCTTATTCAGGGCGGTTCTGATGCGGTACATCGACCGGTAACGGTACAACAGCGAAAAAAGCCCGGTGCGCGCCACCGGGCTTTTGTTTTTTTCTTGCGCGCGGAAACGAAATATGCTACGG
>JAEEUO010000291.1 GCA_016286935.1 Bacillota bacterium
CTTCTGCTACTACAACGTCAAAGTCCTCGGCATCAACGCTGTTGTCTGGGGCATGCTCGTAGCGGCTATCCTGTTCTTCGCCGTCTCCGCCGCGACCTTCAAGGGTCTCGACAAGAGAACCGAAGAAATGTTCTTCTAAGAAATCCACTTCACCGTGGCTTTCGCCCGGTTTCTAACCTTACCGCAACGCGGCTTCAATCCGCAACGCGGAACGGGATGAAAAAGAAACCGGTTCACGGAACGAACTGCTTCTCCCTGAAAAAAGATACCCTCCGCTTCGGCGGGGGGTATTTTTATTGCAGAACGTTCGGCGCGTCCGGCCCGGAGCGTCCCCGGCGGCAGCGGAGCTGCGTCGCGGGAAACCGGAATCGCTCGGAACGAAGCCTTTGGGGAATGTCGGGCTGGCTGGCAGTGACCCGCCTCGCCATTCCGGCCAAAGGCTCTTCTTTTCCTCGCGGGCGGTTTCAGCCGCTCCTCCGCACGCAGCCGGCCGGGGACGCTCCGGGCGGGCCGCGCCGGCCGTTTTCCGCAATAAAAAAGCGCCGGGCGTGAAACCGAACTTCGGCCCGGCGGAAGTTTTTTCGGCGGAACGGACACGGACGTAAATCCAAAGGCTCCTATAACGCTAAACAGGAACATTTCAAACAACGAAAAGAATAACAAGATACTTTTTCGCTGAACAGGAACCGGACCGGTAGCATTTTAAGCAGTTTTGTCCGGCCGTTCCGCCGACGGAAAGTGATTTAGAAGTCGATCTCGATCGCAGACGTGTTGTTCAGGCGGTCGAGCGCGGTCTGGGCCTTCGCGAGAAGGGCGTAGGCCTCGTCGTAGTCGGCGTTCACGACGTCAAGATCGTAGTTCACGTAGCGGTAGTCGATCGTCGCCATCGTGCCGCTTCCGTAGGTGCGCTCACGTTCCTTCGGCAGCTTCGTGCGCATGCCGTCGAGCGTATTGACGCGCTCCGAGAGCTGGGGCAGATAGACGAGCAGCTCGTCGACGGTCATGTCGAAGCCGGGGACGGTCGTCGTGACGTTGAAGAGGCTGATGGCGTGGCGGACCTGGCGGATCTTCTTCGCAAGGGCCTTCAGGTCGGCCTGGGTCTTCGCGTAGTCGTACGCGGGACGGACGGAATCGATGTCCTCCCCGGTCGCAGCGAGGAACGTACGGCTCTGGGCCTCGAGGGAGAGCAGAGTCTGGTAGTCTGCGTTGAGCTTCTTGAGTAACTTGTTCGCTTCGGATGATGTGTATTTCATATTGGACCTCCGTCTTTCAGAATCGGCTGTGAAAGTAAGTTTATCACATGAGAGAACCGGTTTTCAACTTTTAATTCCCATTACGGCGCGGCGCGGAAGGCGCGGATCAGTTCGGGAATGACGCGGAACACGTCGCCGACGATCCCGTAGTCGGCGAAATCGAAGATCGGCGCGTTCCGGTCCTTGTTCACGGCGACGACGCGGTCCGCGGAGGGAACGCCGATCGTGAACTGGGCGGCGCCGGAGATGCCGAGCGCGATGAGCAGTTTCGGGCGGACGGTCACGCCGGTCTGGCCGATCTGGCGGTCCGGTGCGATCCATCCTTTTTCGACGGCGACCCGCGTTCCGCCGACGAGGCCGCCGAGAGCGGAGGCAAGCTCCTCCGCGAGGGCGATCCCGCGTTCGGGATCTTTGGCGATCCCGCGGCCGACCGCCACGACGACGTCGCAATCCGCAAGCGTGCGGGCATCGCCTTGCGTCCGCACCGTTTCAAGGACGCGCGTCTTCACGTCGGCAGGGGAGAGCGATACCGGGAAACGCGTAACGGCAGCTTTCGCCGCGCGCGCCTCATCGAAGGGGAGACGTTCAACGGCGCCCGGACGGACGGTCGCCATCACGGGCCGGGAAACGGGGCAGACGATCGTCGCCGTCAGGCTTCCGCCGTACGCGGGCATCGTCATCCGGATCGCGCTCGAGACGTCGACGGCCGTTCCGCCGGCCGTGAGGGTGCGCGTCCGGAGGATCTCCTCCGCGGTGAGGAGGGACGTCTCCGCGAGATACCATTCGTAGGCGTCCCGGTCTGCGTCGATCCGCACGCAGTCAGCCGAGAGGCCCGTTCCGAGGATGGCCGCGCAGCGCGGCGCGAGGTCGCGGCAACGGCGGGACGCGGCCAACAGCCCGGCCACGGGCCCCCCGGCACGGATGACCTCCGTAACGA
>JAEEUO010000292.1 GCA_016286935.1 Bacillota bacterium
TATCGGGTGTCGTGATGTCCATGACGACCGAGTTGTACAGCGGCGCGAGCGAGTTGTCGAAGAAGTAGAAGAAGACGAGCGTGACGATCAGGATCGGCTTTCCGGTGAGGATGCCGGTCAGACACAGAAACACGTCGCCGAGGATCATATAGATCAGATACGTCTTCTTGCGGCTGAACTTATCGGAGAATTTACCGCCGATCAGCGCGGCCGGAACGTAGCACATCGCGAACGCGAAGCTGCACCAGCCGATCGTGTCGGTGCCGTAGCCCATGACCTGGGACAGGTAGAGGGTGATGTACGGATAGACGAAATACCCGCACGCGCAGATCATCTTCGAGAAGACGAGAAGATAGACCTGTTTCGGGAGGCCGAGATATTGAGACAGGATACCGTTTCGTTTCGGAGCCGTTTGAGCAGGCATGGTCGTTCCTTTCCTTTTCCGCGTGCGAGGCGATTCATTCACGCAACAATTAATTGTAGCAACTTCACGGGCGGAATGCAAACGAAATCCGCGCGTAACTGAAGAAAAACAGCGGCATGGAGATCATTCGCGAAACAATCGAAGAGAAGCCGTACGCGTCGAAGGCGTTCGACGCGTATTTCGGACGGGAGTGGGCCGTTCTCGACATCGAGACGACGGGCCTCTCGCCGCGCGCTTCGAAGGTGATCCTGATCGGCCTCGCTTTCCCGGACGGCGACCGGATCCGCGCCGTCCAGCTCTTCGCGCACTCCCGCGGCGAGGAAGAGGAGCTCCTGCTGAAATTAAACGACCTGTTAAGCAGTAATTTAACGATCGTGACGTACAACGGCGCGTCCTTCGACCTGCCGTATCTCGAATACCGCTACAAAGCGCACCGGATCACGCCGACGTGGCTTCCCGCGCCGGGACTCGATCTGTACCGCGCCGTCCGCTACCACTCACCGCTCCGGGACGTCCTGCCGAATCTGAAGCAGAAATCGGTCGAGGCGTATCTCGGTCTCGCGGATGAACGGACCGACGAGATCAGCGGCGCGGAATCCGTCGCGCTCTACGAGGAATACGAGACGTTTTCGAATCCGGAGGACCGCGGGCGGATCCTGCTCCACAACCGCGACGACATCGTCCAGCTGTCGCGCCTCCTGCGCGTGCTCGACCGGCTCGATCTGCACCGGATCGTCTTCTATGAGGCGCTCGCGGCGCCGCGGAAGGGCGGAAGCCCGCTGATCGTCCGCTCCGTCACCCCCGGCCGCACGTCGTTCACCGTCTCGGGCGTGACCGACCCCGGAACGCCCGATTACTACGGGTTCGCGGCGGGCTACAACGCGAACATCCGCGGCGGAAAATGGACGCTCTCGATCCCGGGCGAGACGCTCGAGGGGTGCTTCGTCGTGAATCTCGCGGAGATCTTCGCGGATGAAGAGACCGGGGAGGTCGCGGCGTATCCGGCCGCGCTCGCCGACTCGCCTTTCCGCGAGGGCGACTGGCTGATCCTCACGACGAAAACGGAGGTCCGGTGCCGCGAGGCGAACGCTCTGATCCGCGCGATCCTCGGCCGCGTCGGCGCCGAAAGCGATTGACGCAGGGGAGGGCTTTTGCTATACTATATAGACGGAATTGCGTATTGATCCGTAACCATCGAAACTGATTCTCCCGTTATCACTTCATGAACAGGAATAAGGAGGTTTGCTTCATGAATTTTGACTTTTCTTACGTGGACGTTGCCTTTGTGAACGGTAAAGTCATCACCGTCGACAAGAACGACTCGATCGCGGAAGCCGTCGGCGTGAAGGGCAACAAGATCTGCTTCGTCGGCAAGACCGAGGATCTGATGAAGATCGTCGACGAGAAGACGAAGGTGATCGATCTCAAAGGCCGCACGCTGATGCCCGGCATCAACGACAGCCACTACCACCCGATCCTGAACGGCATGATCAGCGCCGAGATCGACTCCGCGATGATCGACACGGGCCTCTCCCGCGTCAAGAACATCCCGCAGCTCCTCGCCGTGCTGAAGGAAGTCGTCGATTCGAAGGAACCGGGCAAGTGGGTCTCCTCGATGGGCTATGAAGCGACGAAACTCGAAGAACAGCGTTATCCGACGCTTGCGGAGCTCGACGCGATCGGCCCGAACAACCCGATCCAGGCGATGACCGCGAACGGTCACAACTCCATCTAC
>JAEEUO010000293.1 GCA_016286935.1 Bacillota bacterium
CAACGTTCAAGAAAGGATCTGAAAGCCATGGCTGAAACAAGAACAAAACTGCCCAGGATGCGCAAAATGATCGGCGAAGCGATGCTGAAGAGCATCACGACGATCCCGCAGGCAAGCGGCTTCACGACCGTCGACTGCACCGGGATGCTGAACTACATGGAGAAAATGGAGAAGGAAGGCCACCGCATCTCGACCACGGTGTACCTCTGCAAATGCGTCGCGATGGCGCTCGAACTCCATCCGAACATGAATTCCCGCCTTGAGGGCGATGAGATCGTCACCTACGACTCGATCAACGCGGGGATCGGCGTCGATATGGGCGACAGCCTCATCGTCGTCGTTCTGCACGATCTCCAGAAGAAACCGATCCTCGAGATCAATGAACAGTTCCACGAACTGATGAACCGCGTCAAGAACAAAAAGATCACGATGGACGACATCTCCGGCGGAACGTTCACCATCTCGAACATGAGCAAGCGCACCCGCTACAGCGCTTTCAACTCGATCGTCACGAACAACGAGGCGTTCATTCTCGGCATGAGCGGCATCGTCAAACAGGCGGTCGTCGACGAAAACGACAACATCGTCGTCCGTCCCTGCACGAACCTCACGATGAACATCAACCATACGCTCGTCGACGGCGCGACGTCCACGAGATTCTCGACCCAGATGTATGAGTTCTTCGAGAATCCCGACAAATACATGTACTGATCCGCGATGATAGCCGTACAGTTGGCCGTCGAACTTCTGATCCTCACCTTTGTCGGCGTCTTCGCCCGGAAACGGAACATCGTCGACGACGCCTTCACCGCAAAGCTGACGAATCTGATGTTCGCCGTCGCGATCCCGTGCCTGATCTTCAATTCGATCCGCGCATCGGCAGAGTTCTCCCCTGCGCTTCTCAAAAGTTGCGCGCTGGCGACGGCGATGGGCTTCATCGTCGTCGCGCTCTCCATCGGGATCGGACACGTCTTCTATCTCATCGGACATCGGACCGGATACGCACGCATCACCCGCTACGCCCTTTCCTTCTGCCATTACTCTTTCATGGGTATCCCGGTCATCCGGGGGTTGTTCGGCGACGAAGGGATGCTCGCGTATTCGTTCTTCATGATCGCCGTCCGGATCGGTTACTTTACGGTCTCGGAATCGCTGCTGGTCCCGCCGACACAGGAGAAACAAAAAAAGACGCCCCGGGAGATCCTGAAGGGCATCTTTCTGAATCCCTGCCTTCTCGCCGTCATCCTCGGCCTGGTCTTCTGGGTCGCGAGGATCCCGGTTCCGGAGATCGCGGACTGGTGTATTCGCCAGCTGTCGGCCGTCTGTACGCCGATGTGGCTTCTTCTGTGCGGTACGGTTCTCGGAAAATACGCGTTCCGGGATATCCTGAAGCCGCATTTCTTCCGGATCCCCGTCCTGCGCTGCGTCATGATGCCGGCGGTCTTCTTCCTGATCACGCGGCTGTTTCTCCTCCTCGGAGCCGATCCTCTGATCTGCAAGATCGCGGTCATCTATTCGGCGCTCCCGATCCCGTCCCTCACGACAGTCTATGTTTTGAAATACGATCCTTATCCGGGCGACCAGCTCGAAGCTGTCGGCGCATCCGTCCTCTCGGTCGTGCTCTCCGCGGCGACGCTGCCGGTCTGGTATCTCCTTCTCGGGTAACGTGGGGCTCAGCCGATGCGCGTCTGGAGGTATTCGCTGATCAGTTGGCGCTGATTGGACACATTAAGCTTTTTATAAATGCTCTTGATGTGCGCCTTGACCGTCCACTCGCTGATGAAGAGATCCTGCGCGATCTGTTTGGCGGTCCTGCCGCTGCAGTAACGCGTCATCACTTCCACCTCCCGGTCCGTCAGGAGATTGATGCGGTTTGCCTGACGCGAGTTCTTCCTCTCGGAGGCCGTCGGGATCGCCGGCGCTTCCGGCTTTCGCTCCTCGATGTGGATGCAGCTGTATGCGCGCTTTTTCTCCGCGGAGTTGCTGTAATCCGAACGGTCGAAGCGGACCTGATAGCGTCCGATCTCCGATTCGCCGCGCGCAACGGCGACGAGCAAACTGGCCGTATTCTTCTTCAGATCCGAGGACTTGTACAGTTCCGCCACCGCCTCGAAGAACAGCGAATTGCACTCGACGAGATTCATATCCTCGTCGAAC
>JAEEUO010000294.1 GCA_016286935.1 Bacillota bacterium
TCTTCCTCTGCAAGGAGCTCATCCCCGGCTATCTCGATGGCGTGACGGGCGTCTATCAGACGCCTGCGGGATACTACGTCCCCGACGAGGCCGTGGAGGCCTTCGATAAGACCTTCCCGCCGAAGGTGAAACGGAAGCTGCCGGGGCAAATCTTCTGAGAAACAGAGTAGCGCGCAGGATCGTTTCGTTCCTGCGCGCTGTTTCATTTCACGGCAAAAGGCGCGGCGGCCGGATGGCCGCCGCGTCTTCATCAGTTCAGAAAAGAACTCTTCCCTTTACTTTTGGAAATTCAGTTCGATCTCCCCGCGGATGCTGCGGAGGACGAGGGGATTGCCGGCGGGATTGCCGTAGACGACCTCGGGTGAGTTGCCGTCCTTGATGCGGATCGCGTAATCGTCCTCGCTTCCGCCGAGCGTGACCGCGAGATCGCCCGAAACCGTCTCGAAGTGGCCGTCGCGTACGACGCTTCCGATCACAAGGTCGATGTCGCCGTTCGTCGCGATCGCGCTGACTTTGCCGTCCGTCATGCATCCGGAGATCTCGATATCGCCGTTCGTCGTCGCGATGTCGAGCGACTCCGTCACGAGCCTGTTGATCTCGACGTCGCCGTTCGTCGTCGCGATCACGGTCTTTCCATCGACCGCGGCTGCTTCGATGTCCACGTCGCCGGAGGTCGTGTTGACGGTGAGCTCACCGCAGGCGACCGTCGAGCATTCAACGTCGCCCGAAAGCGTTCTGACCGTGAGCGGGTGCGCGAATCCCTCGGGCAGGAGCAGGCGCACGTCCGCCGACAGCGTATAGTCGAAATCGAAGGAGATGCCGAGGAACCTGCCGCGCTTCCGTACGCGCTCCCGTTCGATCCGGAGCGTTCCGTCGGCGCCGAGCTCGCTTTTCAGACCGCGCCAGTCCTCGCACTCGACATGGATCAGGTCATCCGGGGAATGCGCGATCTCAACGTCGCCCGAAAGCTCGTTCAGCACGATCGCGCGGACCGCGTTTTCCTCGTACTCCCGGATGGCGAGGGCGGTCGATTCCTCCGTGGCTTTACCGGTATCGTATTCGACCTTGATCCAGCCGTCGCTGTCGTTCTTCCGTTCCTCTTCCATCGCGGCCTCGGCCATCGTCTTCGCTTCCGCGGCCTTTTCGCAGGCGTATTCGGCCACCGAACGCGCGGCCTCCTTCACCTTCGCCTTGACTTCCTCGAATCCGTACGGCCCGGCCGGCGCGGCCTTTTCCGCACCGCCGCCCTGTTCGCCGAGGATGTCGCGCGCGATGTCGTCGACGCTGCCCATCGCGCGGACCGCGTCCTCCTCGCTCATCCCGTCCTCGATCCGGTCGTCGATCGCCTCTTCATAATAGTTCAGAACGCGAATCGCCTCGCGGTACGGAATGTCCTCGAGCCGCGCACCCAGTTCACTGAGAAAAAGCCGTTTGGTCATTTCGTCCACTTCCTTTCGTCACTGTCCGTCGCCCGTTTCCATTCCGTCCATTCGACGGGGCACGCGCCGTTCCGGGGAACACACAGCGCGTCGCCGCGCGGGATGTCCGTCAGCCAGTCGCCGATCTTTCCGAGAAAAGTCTGTTTCGTCATCGCTGTGTCCCTCCTTCGATAAAGCGGTAGATGCGCATCAGTTCTTCCCACTCGCTGAGGAACGCCGTAATGCGTTCCTGTCCCGCTCCGGTGATCCGGTAGTATTTGCGAAGCCGGCCGTTGTGTTCGACCGACTTGACCGTCAGAAGGCCACCCGTTTCAAGGCGCTTCAGGATCGGATAAAGCGTCGATTCGCTGATCGTCACGTACGGTGAAACGTCTTTGATGATCTTGTATCCGTAGGAATCCTCATCCGCCACCGCGCGCAGAACGCAGATGTCGAGGATACCGCGGCGAAGTTGTGCATCCATGTCTTCAATGCCCCCTTTCACATAATACTATGCGTTACGATGTACTATCTGTCAAGTAGTATTTCCCGGTTTTTCAAAAAAAGAAAAGCAGGGCCCTTTCCGGGCCCTGCGCCGTCCTTCGTTCAGTTTTCGGAATCCGGCTTCAGCAGGTTCGAGAAGCCGGCGCCCTGGCCCCAGACCGTGTCGACCTTGATGACAGTCACGAACGCGTGGGGGTCGTTCTTCGCGACCATCTGGCGGATGAGGACGCTCT
>JAEEUO010000295.1 GCA_016286935.1 Bacillota bacterium
GGCACCGTCCTCTTGGGGGAATCGACCGTCGACGAAAGCGCCCTGACGGGCGAGTCCGTCCCCGTTCCGAAGCGGGAGGGGGACCGCGTCTCGACGCCCGCGATCAACCAGCGCGGCGTTCTGACGTGCCGCGCCGACGCCGTCGGCGCCGATACGACGCTTTCGCGGATCATCCGCATGGTGGAGGACGCGGGCGCGTCGAAGGCGCCCGCCCAGAAGCTGGCCGACAAGGTCGCCGGCGTGTTCGTGCCCGTCGTGATCGGGATCGCCCTCGTGACGTTCCTCGTCTGGACGGCCGTCCTGCGGAAGGATCCCGCGCTCGCGGGAGCCGACACGCCGTTCGCGTTCGCTCTGACGCGCGCGATCTCCGTCCTCGTGATCTCCTGCCCGTGCTCGCTCGGCCTCGCGACGCCCGTCGCGATCATGGTCGGATCGGGCGTCGGCGCGCGGAACGGGATCCTCTTCAAAACGGCCGCCGCGCTCGAACTTGCCGGAAAGACGTCCGTCGTCGTGCTCGACAAGACCGGAACGATCACCGAAGGCACCGTCCGGGACCAAAACAATCTGACCGGCGACGCGTTCCTCGAGGTGCGCGACAAGGTCCGTCCCGACAGCCGCGCCGCCATCGGCGCGCTGAAGGAGCTCGGCCTCGGCGTCCGGATGCTGACGGGCGATAAGAAAGAGACGGCGCTCCGCATCGCGGAGGAGGTCGGCCTGTCCGCGGACGACATCATCGCGGAGGTCCTGCCCGACGGGAAGGAGGCGGCGATCCGCGCCGTGATGGCGGAGACCGCGGAAGGAAACGGCGGCGTCGCGATGGTCGGCGACGGCATCAACGACGGCCCGGCCCTGAAGCGCGCGGACGTCGGCATCGCGATCGGCGCCGGAACGGACGTCGCGATCGACGCGGCCGACGTCGTCCTGATGAAATCGACGCTCTCGGACGTCGTGACGACGGTCCGTCTCTCCCGCGCAACGCGCAGAACGATCAAGGAGAACCTCTTCTGGGCGTTCTGCTACAACGCGATCTGCATCCCGCTCGCCGCGGGCGTCCTCTGGCCGTCCGCCGGCATCAAGCTCACCCCGATGATGGGCGCCGCCGCGATGAGCCTGTCGTCGTTCTGCGTCGTGATGAACGCGCTGAGGCTCAACCTGTTCAAAGCGGCGAAAACCGAAACCGCCGCGGAACCCGAAACCCGAAACGAAACCGAATCCAAGGAGGAAACCGCCATGAAAAAAGAACTCGCCGTCGAAGGCATGATGTGCATGCACTGCGTCGCCCACGTCGAAAACGCGCTGAAGGCCGTTCCCGGCGTCGTCGGCGCGAAGGCCGATCTGGACGCGAAGAAGGCCGTCGTCGAACTCGCGGAAGCCGTTCCCGACCGTGTCCTCGAGGACGCCGTCAAGGCGGCCGGCTACGAGGCGACCGCGCTTCAGAGACCGCTGTAAAACTATTTTGTTAACAAACTTTTTTCGGCCCGCCCCCTTGCCAGAGAGGGGCGGGCCGGTGTATAATGAACCATCACCAAACGGGTCGCACTGCCCGTCTCAGTGCTCTTTCAAGAGGTTCATTTTATCATGGCAAAAGTAAAATTCATGGAAACCTGCATGCGCGACGGCCAGCAGTCTCTGATCGCCACGCGCATGCCGACGAAGGACATGCTCCCGATCCTCGAGACGGTCGACGAAGTCGGCTATCACGCGATCGAGATGTGGGGCGGCGCAACGTTCGATTCCTGCGTCCGCTTCCTGGACGAAGACCCGTGGGACCGCCTCCGCGCGTTCCGCAAGGTCATGAAAAAGACGAAGCTCCAGATGCTGCTCCGCGGCCAGAACCTGCTCGGCTACAAACACTACGCGGACGACGTCGTCGACGCGTTCGTCGCGAAGTCCGTCGAGAACGGCATCGACATCATCCGCTGCTTCGACGCGCTGAACGACCCGCGCAACCTTGAGCGCGCCTTCAGGGCGATCAAGAAGAGCGGCGCCCACGCCCAGGCCGCGATGTCCTATACGATCAGCCCGATCCACACCGACGAGTCGTTCGTCAAGCTCGCCCAGGAAATGGTCCAGATGGGCGCCGACTCGATCTGCATCAAGGACATGGCCGGCCTCCTGAACCCCTCCGGAACGTTCC
>JAEEUO010000296.1 GCA_016286935.1 Bacillota bacterium
GAAACCCGACCATGGAAAAACGATCTGTCATTGATTTCTTCAACCGCCTCGCACCCGCCTGGGACGACGGCCTCGAACGCGACGACGCGGTCATCGGGACGATCCTCGACAACGCGGGCGTCCGCGAAGGCGCCGACGTCCTCGACGTCGCTTGCGGGACGGGCGTTCTGTTCCCGGATTATCTCGCGCGGAACGTCGGCTCTTTGACCGGCATCGACATCTCCCCCGAGATGGCGAAGCGCGCGAAGGCGAAGTTCCCGGAGGTGACCGTGATCGCCGGCGACGCGGAGGAATACCCGTTCGGACGGGAATTCGACGTCGTGATGGTCTACAACGCGTTCCCCCATTTCCCCGATCCGGCGCGCGCCGTTGAAAAACTCGCCGCGCACGTGAAGCGGGGAGGGCGCCTCTCGATCGCCCACGGCGCGAGCCGCGACGCGATCAACGCCCACCACGAAGGCGCCGCGCAGCACGTTTCGAACGGCCTGCCGGAGGCGGAGGAACTCGCGAAGCTGTTTGCGCCGTGGTTCGACGTCGACGTGACCGTTTCGACCGATCAAATGTACCAGGTCGCGGGAACGCGGCGCTGAACCGGAAGACACGAACGAAAAGGAGACCGCATGACCGCTGAGAAGCGAAACGCGCTGAGCCGCCGGAAACGGAACACGATCCTGGCGATGGGCATCGTCCTCGTCGCCCTCGTTTTCGTGTGCCTGTTCGTCGGGTCGTCGCGGATGAGCCTCGCGGAATCGTTCGGCGCGCTGATCGGGAAGGGCAACGAAGCCCAGACGCGCATCCTCTGGAAGATCCGCGTGCCGCGCGTTCTCGCGGCCCTGATCGCAGGCGCGGGCCTTTCGCTGTCCGGCCTCGTGATGCAGACGAACCTCTCCAACGCGATGGCGTCGCCGTCCACTCTCGGCGTCTCGAACGCGGCCGTGTTCGGCGCGAACCTTTCGATCATCGCGTTCGCGGGCGGATTCCTGTCGACCGGACACAACGTCGCGAATTACACGGCGGGCGCCAACCCGTTCGCGACGTCCCTGATGGCGTTCCTGTTCGCGGCGCTGTCGATCCTCGGGATCCTCGCGCTCTGCCGGATCCGCTCGTTCTCGCCGAACGTCGTCGTTCTGGCCGGGATCGCGATCGGCTCCGTATGGACCGCCGCGACGACGATCCTCCAGTTCTACGCGACCGACGTCGGCCTTTCCGCCGCGGTCATCTGGAACTTCGGCGACCTCGGCCGCGCGACGTATAAGACGGACGCGATCATGGCCGTCGTCGTGCTCCTCGGATTCGTCTTCTTTGCGTTGATGAGCTGGCGCTACAACGCGCTCCTGTCCGGTGACGCGACGGCGAAGAGCATGGGCGTCGACGTCGAAAAGCTGCGGTTCGCCTCGCTCCTCATCGCGTCGGTCATCACCGCCGTCTGCGTGTCGTTCCTCGGCATCATCGGCTTCGTCGGGATCATCTGCCCGCACGTCACGAAAAAGCTGCTCGGCCAGGACCACCGCTTCTCGATCCCGGCGTCTGCTCTCGCGGGGAGCATCCTCCTCGTCCTGGCGGACACCGTCTCCCGCAGCATCGGCAACGGCTCGGCGCTTCCCGTCGGCGCGATCACGTCGCTCCTCGGCGCCCCGTTCTTCGTCTCGATCATCTTCGCGAAAGGAGGGCGCCACCATGATTAAGGTCGACAGCGTCTCCTTCCGCTACGGAAAGCGCGAACCGCTCGTCCTCGACGGCGTTTCGCTCGAGCTGAAGGACGGCGAGATCGGGATCCTGCTCGGCAAGAACGGCTCGGGCAAGACGACGCTCTTCAAAACGATCCTCGGCATCGAAACGCCCGAAAGCGGAACGATCGAGTTCGACGGCGAGGACCTGCTGAAGATGGCGCGGACCGAACGCGCGCGGCGGATCGCCTACGTTCCCCAGCACATCCACTTCGGCGACCTGTCGGTCTACGATTCCGTCCTCGCGGGCCGCGTCTCGCGGTTCGGCTACCGGGCGGGACAGGACGATTTCGAGACGGTGGAGCGGATCCTCGCCGAGACGGGCCTCGAGCGGCTCGCGTACCGCAGCGCGGAGAACCTCTCCGGCGGTGAGAAACAGAAGGTCGCGATCGCGCGCGCGCTCGCCC
>JAEEUO010000297.1 GCA_016286935.1 Bacillota bacterium
TTCTTCTTCATGGCCTTGGACTTGTCGTTCGCGTCGCGGCGGATGTTGCGGACGGCAACCTTCGCTTCTTCGCTCATCTTCGAGATGTTCTTGTTGATCTCTTTTCTGCGCTCCTCGGTGAGCTGCGGGAAGACGAGGCGGATGACCTTGCCGTCGTTCATCGGTGTGATCCCGACGTCGGACGCGAGGAGGGCCTTTTCGATGGCCTTCAGCGTAGACGCGTCGTACGGGGTGATGACCAGCGTTTTCGGGTCGGTGACCTTGACGTCGGCCATGGAGGTGATTTCGGTGGGCGCGCCGTAGTATTCGAATGTCACTCTGGAAATGACGGCGGAGTTCGCCCGGCCCGCGCGGATGACGGAGAGCGCTTCCTTATAGACCTCGATGGTCTTCTTCATTTTGTTCTCATAGTCTTTGGTGTCGAGTTTCATAGTCAGCCTCCTTTATTTCCTTCGAGTTTTTTCTGTGCGTTCAGGCTTCGGGGTAGAGCTCGGCCTCGCAGTCGGCGGCGGTCAGGAGCGTCCCGACCTCTTCTCCGCGCGCGGCCCGTAGGATGTTCTCGGGGTCGGCGAGGGAGAAGGCGCAAGAATCGATCCCCTGATCGTGCGCGAGGAGAGCGGCGGCTTCGTCGATGGCGTGCAGGGCGTCGTCGACGCACTGGCGGTAGCTGGTCTTCCGATAGCGGCGGGCAGTCGGATCCTTCTTCGGGTCCGCGGTGTAGACGCCGTCGACGTTCTTGGCCATGAGGATGACGTCGGCTGCGATCTCCGCGCCGCGCACGACGACCGCCGTGTCGGTGGAGACGTAAGGGATGCCGAGGCCCGCGCCGAAGATGACGACCTTTCCGGCGGCGAGATATTCGCAGGCGGCGCGGAAGTTATATGGCTCAGCGAAGGCGTTCATCGCGACGGGGGACATGACCGTGACGGGAACGCCCGCCTTCTCCACGGCGTCCTCGAGGCGGAGGCAGTTGATCATCGTGCCGAGCATGCCCATCTGGTCCGCTCTCGCGCGCCGCACGCCTTTTCCGTACGCGCCGCGCCAGATATTGCCCGCGCCAATCACGACGCCGACCTCGGTGCCTTCGGCGACAAGCTGCCGGATGATATCGGCGATTTTCGCGACCATGGCGGCGTCGAAGATCTCCCCGGTCTCCTTATTGGCGATGGCCTCGCCGGAGAGCTTCAGAAGCACCCGTCCGAATCGCTTTTCTTCGTTCTGCATCGATGGTGTCCTCCCACCTGTCCGTGTTTTCCCTATTGTACCCCATTTCCCCCGTCAGGTCAATAGACAATCCGTAAATTCATTTGCAAATTTTTCGCATCCACGAGAAAAAGAGCCCCGGGATCCGAGGCTCTTCCCTGTTTGATTTACTGCGCCTTGCCGGTGAGCTGCGCGATCTCTTCCGCGAAATTGTCTTCGCGCTTTTCGAGACCCTCGCCCTTTTCGTAGAGGACGAAGCTGTCGACCTTGATGGCCGCGCCGAGTTCCTTCTCGACCTGCTTCGTGTACTGACCGACGGTGATGCTGTCTTCCTTGACGTACTTCTGCTCGTTCAGGCAGGCTCTCTCATAGAACGTGCCGATACGGCCCTCGACGATCTTGTGGAGGATGGCGTCGGGCTTGTTCGCGTTCTTTTCGTCGTTCTTGAGCTGGGCGACGAGGATTTCCTTCTCTTCCGCGAGGACGTCATCCGGAACGTCTTCCTTGTTGACGTAGGTCGGAGGCGTGCCGGCTGCGATCTGGAGGCAGATGTTCTTCGCGTATTCGGCGAATTCCGGCTTGCCCGCGGTCTCGGCGTCGGTGTCGAACTTCACGATGACACCGGCGATGCCGCCGCCGTGGATATAGGTGGAGGTGATGCCGTCGACGATCACGAAGCGGCGGATGTTCATGTTCTCGCCGATCGTGAAGATCATATCCTTCAGCTTGCCCTCGACGTCGAAGTCGGAATCCGGATACGGGAGCTTCTTCAGCGCGTCCAGATCGGCCGGGCGGTTGGCAAGAATGGTGCACAGCAGACCGCGGACGAACTGCTGGAACTTCTCATTTTTGGCGACGAAGTCCGTTTCCGCGTTGACCTCGATCATCGCGGCGGTCTTTCCGTCCTCAGAAACCATGATAT
>JAEEUO010000298.1 GCA_016286935.1 Bacillota bacterium
GTGGGCTGCCGTCCCGTAGCCCTTGTTTTGGGCGAAGCCGTAGCCGGGGTATTGCGCATCGTATTCGACCATCATCCGGTCACGCGTCACCTTCGCGAGGATCGATGCAGCGGCGATCGAGACGGATCGCGCGTCGCCCTTGACGATCCCGGTCTGGCGGATCGGAACGTCCTTCAGCGTCAGCGCGTCGATCAGAACGTGGTCCGGCTCGACGGAGAGGCCGAGGATCGCGTCAGCCATCGCCTCCTTCGTCGCTTCGAGGATGTTGATCGCGTCGATCCGTTGGGGATCGCGCATCCCGATCGCGTACGCCACGGCCTTCTCCTTGATCTGCTCAAAGAGTTCCTCGCGCTTCTTCTCGCTCAGCTTCTTAGAGTCGTCGACGCCGAGCACGTCAAAATCCGCGGGCAGGATCACGGCCGCCGCGACGACGGGACCCGCGAGCGGTCCGCGGCCGACCTCGTCGACGCCCGCGACGTACCGCGCGCCCTGTTCGCGCAACGCGTTCTCGTACGCGCTCATCAAGGCGAGCTTCTCCTTCAGTTTTTCGATCCGTTCTTCTTTCGTCATCGTATCTGTTCCAGAGTGATCCGGCCGATCTTTCCGCCGCGGAACTCGTCGAGGAGCGTCCGCGCCGTCCGGTCGTAATCGATCCGGCCGCCCGACAGAAGGAATCCGCGGTTCCGAGCGATATCCTCCATACAGGCGAGCGCCGGGTTTGCGAGCCGCGCGGCCTCCTCGGGCGTTTCGGCCGCGCCGGGATCGCCCTCCGCGGGGATCTCTTTGAGCCTGTAGCGCGCCGTCAGAAGATCCGGATAGTCGCGCATCAGAACGCGCAGGAGCTCCAGCGCGAGTTCCTCCGACGGCAGGATCTCGTCCTTGATCGACCCGCAGAACGCGAGATTCAGGCCCGTTTTCGGGTCCTCGAACTTCGGCCATAGGATTCCGGGCGTATCGAGGAGCAGCATCCCGTTCTCGAGCGCGAGCCATTGCTTGCCGCGCGTGACGCCGGGCTTGTCGCCCGTCTTCGCGGACTTCCGGCCGACCATGCGGTTGATCAGAGAGGATTTCCCGACGTTCGGGACGCCGACGACCATCATTCTAAGCGCACGCTTCCTCGTACGCGACGCGTTCGTCTCCTCCTCGATCCGCTTCAGAAGCCTGTACAGCGCGGCCGTTCCCGTTCCGGTCATCGCGTTGATGCCGAGCGCGTCGCGGCCCTTCGACTGTTCGGCGCGGATCCATTCCGCCGTCGCCTCCTCGTCGGCCAGGTCGGACTTGTTGAACAGCACGACCCGCGGCTTTCCCGCGACGAGCTGGTCGATGACGGGATTCCGCGACGAAACGGGGATCCGCGCGTCGACGATCTCCAATACAAGATCGCAGAGCTTCCGGTTTTCCTCGATCAGCTCGCGCGTTTTTTTCATATGGCCGGGATACCAGTTGATGTGTTCGATCATAGCGCTTTTATAGTATCACACTTTTCGATAAAGAAAAAGGGAGCCGTTCGGCTCCCTTTCGGTCTGTCTGGCAGGTTATTTGTCTTCGCCGGATTTGATGCGGGCCGCCTTGCCGGTGCGGGAACGCATATAGTTCAGCTTCGCGCGGCGGACGTCGCCCTTGCGGACGAATTCGATGTGGTCGACGAGCGGGGAGTTGACCGGGAAGGTCTTCTCGACGCCGACGCCGGAAGCGATGCGGCGGACGGTGAAGGTCTCGCCGAGGCCGCCGTTCTGTTTCTTCAGAACGTAGCCCTCGAAGGCCTGGAGACGTTCGCGGTTGCCTTCTTTGATCTTGATGAAGACGCGGACCGTGTCGCCGACGTTGAACGCAGGTACGTCCGTTTTCGCGTATTCTTCGCGGATGCTTTTGATGATGTCCATTTTCTTTTCCTCCTTACACAACGACGTTCTTGGGTTCCGATCGGGCATTTCCACCGCCCTTTGTGTCCAGAGGACCGTCCGTAATGAAAACCTTTGATACTATAGCACGGCTTTTCGGCCATTGCAAGCGGTTTTTCGGCCGTTTCCGGCTTTTTTCGGCGTTTTCGCGGTCCGGGGCATCCCGCGTCCGGAAAACGGCTACGCGCGCGGGTGGGTGCGGTCGTA
>JAEEUO010000299.1 GCA_016286935.1 Bacillota bacterium
TCGAGGTCGTGGACGTAGAAGCCGTCGGCCTCCGCCGCGTAGCCGGCAAGGAACGCGTTCATGCGGGAAATGAAATGGCGCGCGCCGCGCGGATCCGTGCAGTCATGGTTCCCCAGGATCCGGTAGAACGGCATCTCGAAATTGTTCTGGATGACCGGGCAGCGGAACCGTTCGCGGAGGGCGTCCCAGACGGCTTTCCAGCGGGCGCATTCCGCGTCGTATTTCGCCGCGACCTCTTCCGCGCTGTCCGTGACGGCGGGAAGGTTCCGGATGTTCCGCATCGAGGTATGAAGGATGATGCAGTCCGGGGCGAAGGAAAGGAGCTCTTCGCCCGGGAAGAGCGCTTCCTGCTCGAACTGCGCGTATTCGCATTCGTAAAACGACGCTTCGATCCCCTCGTTGAGAAGGAAGAGATCGAGCATTTTGATGATCTCGTCGGTCGTCGAGCCGCCGAGAACGGCGATGTTTTTGCGGATCCTCGACCGGCCGTCCTCAAGGAGGGCCCGGCGGATCGACCGCTTTTTCTTCTGCAGCATGGCCGCGTCGAAGGGATAGAGCAGTTCTCTCATCGAAGTTCCTCCGAATGATCCGGCGCGTCGTCGACGAGCACGGCGGTCGGGCTCTGCGTGAGCAGGCGGTTGAACGGCGTCGCGGTCCCGTTATAGCCGACGTAGCCGGATTCGCAAGTGAAGACGAAGTCCGTGATGCCTGCCATTTTGATGAGCGTGACGAGGTTCCGGTCGAAGTACCGGAGGTCGGTGACCCAGATCTCGTCGAACGAGCCGGTCAGGAACGGGACTTCCGCGTTGCCGTAGCTGTCCTTCAGGATGAGGAGCTTCCGCCCCGTATGCGCCGCCGTGGAGATCTTGGCGACGATGTCGTCGCGACCCATGAAGCGCAGGTACGAGTTGTTGACGTCGGTCTCGATCAGGAGGTTTCCGGAGTAGGCGTAGTTGAAATAGGTATCGAAATAGTCCGCCGCGGTCTTCACATGCGGGACGTACCAGGTAAACCGCTCCGGATCGTTGAGGAGGTTCGCGCTCTGGGTGTAGCCGTAGAGCGAACCGACGTAGCCGTCGACGTACTCCTCGTCGTAGTCCTTCTTCAGATCGGCGAACGGGACGTCGGCCGCTTTCGCGAGTTCGCGCGCCGCGTAGTAGGCGCCGAGAGGCTGCCAGTGGTGGTCGGTCCGAAGATAGATGTCCTCTTCTTTATGGGCGTCCAGCACGTCGAAGATATCGACCGGGATGACGTCGTCGTCGAGCTCTTCGAAGACGGACTTGAAGAATTTGCCCTGGTCCTGCGAATACTCGCTGAAATTGGACGGCAGGTAGTAGGCGCTCGCGAGCGGGACCGGCATCGCGTAGACGTTGACCGAATCCCCGAGGATGTCCTTGATGTCGTTGAGGAAGGTGACGTACTGGGTCGCGTGCGTTCCTGCGAAAAGCGGCATGCCGCGCCAGTGGCCGTCCTGGAAGGCGATGACGAACCCGTTCTCGAACGTGCCGTCCGCGAATTCCTCGGTGAAGTCGCGGTCGGAGGCCTCCTCCTCTTCGTCGGGCCCGTTGTAGCCGGGCGCGGGCGTCGGGGTCGGCGTCCCTTCCGCGGCGGGCGTCACGGCGCCGTTTTCGGGCGTTTCGGCCGCTTCCGCATTTTCCGCCGCCGCGCTGCCGTCCGCCTTTTCCGCGGTCTGTGTGCTGTCAGAACTGTTTTCGACCTTGGCGACGTTGCCGACGATCTCGACGCTGCCTTCCCCGCCGGAACGGAGCCCCAGAAGGTTCTTCAGGTTGTTGTTCGCGTTCTTAAAGGTGTCGCGGAACGGGACCGTGTCGGTGTACCAGGTCATGATCCCTTCGGTGAATTCGCCGGAGAAATACGAGGAAATGGTAAATTTCGGGAATTTTGTCAGTTCGCGCTTTTCGATCTGCGAGACCTTCGAGCGCGGGATCACGAGAAGGAAGAGCGCGATGAGCGCCCAGAGGATGACCATGACGGAGGCCGCGAGACGGCAGACCGCCCGGTCACGCTTTGCCGCGCGCCTTGCTTTCCGTTCTTCGATTGGCAGTTCGGTTTTTTCTTCCATTT
>JAEEUO010000015.1 GCA_016286935.1 Bacillota bacterium
AGGATCGTTCTGAGAACGCTTTTCTTTTTCGTTTTCTTACGCATTTCTTCGTTCCTCCTTTACCAGCCGAGGCCGTCGTCGAATTCGAGCAGCGACGGGTCGAGCGGCTCTTCCTGCATAACGGTCGTCATGTAGTCGTTGATGATGCCGCGCATCTCCGCACGGGAGACGGTCCGCTTGTCCGGCAGAGCGTGGGGCATCCAGATCGCGTGGATGTTGCGGGCGCGGAACTCGTCCTCGAACAGGCCGTGGACGCCCTGCATGCCCTTGCACTGGAGCTGGTCGTACATCATGACCATGTCGCAGTGGAATTTCTCCATGTTCTCCCAGAGTTCGAAGATGTGGTGGAGTCCGCCGACGGCCATGCGGCGCATCGGGGCCCATTCGTGGTACTTCGCCATGTCGAGCAGGCAGTTGTCGTACGTGTCGGTCCGGATCGTCATGTCGAACATCAGGGAGTCCATGTTGATGATCGTGTTCAGGCCCCAGCAGTTGTACGCCCAGGTGCACCAGTGGGAGTAGTAGAGCGGCGCGCAGGACCACGCGATCACGCGGTGGCGCGTCATCGGGAAGGTGTTGATCTTCTCGTCGACGCACTTGCGGAGGATCTTGCGGACGTGGGCGTCCGTCTCATGCCAGACGTGGGAGTCGCCGTACTGGGACTGGTAGATCCGGTAGAGGGCCTGGGCGACGCCGTTGATCGGGTAGTACGACGTGTTCGCCGCGACGTCCCATTTCTCCCATTCGAAGCGCTGGAGCTCGTTCTGGCTTTCGATGTTCTTCACGAGCTCGTCCCAGTCGAACTTCGCGCCGGAGAGGTCTTCGATGAAGCGCCACGCGTTCTCGATCTCCTTCGCGCAGTTCTCGAGGACCTCGGGGTTGTCGAACTGCATCGGCTGGGGCATCGCGAAGAGCGGCTTGTCCATCATCCAGTCCTGGATGACCTTCGTGCCGACGGAGCTGTCGCACGCTTCGTTCGTCGTGATGTCGCCGATGTAGTAATCGGGAACGTCGTCCATGACGAAGAGGCCGGCTTCGGCCTGGCACATCGGGCAGGGGTCGCCCGGCAGGCCGAGGGACTGGGTCGCGTCGATGTAGTTCAGAACGACGTGGGAGTTGACGTGGCAGGTGACGAAGTAGGGGATCATCTGGAGGGGGATGTTGTCGAGCTGTTTGCGGTACGGGTAGAAGATGCCGCCCCAGACGGTCTCGTCGTGGCCGAACGTCCGGTCGTGCTTCTTCGGGTCTCCGCCGATGTTGAGGTCCGCGTTGTACATCGACGCGATCTGGATGACGGACTGGCGGATCATCGCGTTGTAGTGCCACGCGGAGGCGCGCAGGGTCTGGCCGCGCATGCCTTCCATGCCGCGGTCGACCCAGTGCATGACGGTCAGATAGCATTCGCCCATCCAGCGGTAGCGCATCGTGCCCTTCAGGAACTGGATGACGGCCTTCGGTCCGCCGCATTTCAGGATCGTCGAGACCATCGAGCCGTAGTTGTACAGCCAGATCATGTTGAAGGCGTACATCGTGTCCTTGAAGCCGCGCCATTCTCTGTGTTTGTAGAGGCCGGTCTTGTCCTCGTAGAGGTCGCCGAGGCGGCGCTCGCCGTGGGGCTTTCCGTACAGGAAGTCCCTCTTCAGCGTCCGGAGGTCAAGATTCTTCAGTTTCGAGAAATCCGGTTTTTTCATCTTATTTCACCTCCTGGATCTTTTTGATCTCGACGCTTTCGACGAAGGCCTGGAAGCGGGTGCGGAGCTGGCCGCTCGCGGAGTTGATGTATTCCTTCTCGATCGAGCAGACCGGATAGCCGAAGTCGCGCTGGAGGATGATCGTGTCGACCGTGCGCTCGAACGACCAGTATTCGCAGAACTTGTTCGAGGTGACGATGATGCCGTCGGCCTTGTATTCCTTCGCGAGCTCGGCGATGTGTTTCTTGCGGTTGCGCATCTCCTGCTGTTCCATGAAGCGCGCGCACTGGCTCGTGTAGAGGTAGTGGCGGGCGATCGCGCGGAGCGGCGTCTCGCCTTCGCGGATCTCGATCGGCTGGCGGGATTCCTCGGCGCCGTAGCAGTGGCGGTCGCAGACGACGAGCGCGCCGCAGCTTTCGATCAGCTTTGTGAAGTCGGGGTCGTCGTTCTCGGAGCCGGCGAGGACGACCTTGCAGCGGAAGTTCGGCTTCTTGTCCGGTTTCCGCGTCTTCATCTCCTCCGCCGTCTCGCGGAGCTTGTCGAGGATCAGATACTTCGGGCAGGCCATCGACGCAAGGACGAAGACCTGGAATTCGTAGCCGGTGATCGTCGGGTTGTCGAGTTTGCGGTATTCGCCGATCTCCCGGATCAGGCGGCAGACTTCGTTGTGTTCTTCGATCGCCTTCCGGAGCGCTTCATCCGACGTATCGACGCCGTAGTTCTCCTTCAGGAAGTCGAGGACGTGGATCTGGAGGCCTTTCTGGAAGTGGTCGATCGAGTTCTCGGTCTTCTTGAACGGGACGTCGGTGAACGAGACCTTGAACGTCGCGTTGTTGATCAGGCCGTCCATATAGCCGAGGTGTTCCTGGAAGCGGCAGGTCACGGTGCACGTTTCGGTGCCGAGCTGGGCGTCGAGGAAGTTGAAGCCGCCCTCGAGCGCGCGTTCCAGAAGCGAACGGCCGTAGTGGCATGTACGGCCGGACATGTAGTATGTCGCCATATCGGGGGAGGTGCAGCGCGGCGCGCGGAGGCGTACGCTGAAGCAGCCGGGAAGGTCGAGCAGGACCTCCGGCATGAAGTAGCAGGTGTAGCCCAAAGCGAGCTTGCCCTCGTTCTTCGCCTGTTTCACGAGGTCGTTGTTGGCTTCCTGAAGCAGGTTCTCAAAGTAGATCAGATGTTTCAGATCTTTCATCTGATACCTCCTGTTGTTCGGTACATCGATTCCTTCAACGGATTAGAACAATCATACACAGAAAGTGTATACGATTCCGGCAAAAAAAGCAACCGCGGGCGCGGTGTTTCTTTGCAAAAAAACGCGGGTATGGTATACTGTGGACAAGATAAAGGAACGGAGGTCCGAACACGATGCTCAATCCGAAATACGCGTACCACGAAGACGGCGAATGCTGCCACGGCCACCATCACGGCGAGGGCCACGAACACGGCGAATGCTGCCACGGCCGCCACGGCGAGGGCCATGAACACGGCGAATGCTGCCACGGCGAGGGCCATGAACACGGCCGCGGCCACTGCCATGAGCACGAACAGGCCGGTCTGTCGGCCGACGAGCGCGTCGCGCTCCTGGGCTATATGATCCGCCACAACGGCCACCACCTCGACGAGCTCCACTCCCTCGCCCTCCAGCTCTCCGGCGAACCACGGAAGTATCTGGACGAGGCGGTCGAGATGCTCGCCCTGTCGAACGTGCGGCTCGTCAAGGCGTTCTACGCCCTCCAGGGCGAACCGAAGGAGGAGGCGTGACCATGTGCCTGTCGACCGTCTATGAGATCCGCGGAAATGAGAAGATCGTCTGCGGAAAGAACATCGCCTCCGTGAAGACCGAGGGCGATACGATCATCCTGATCGACCTGATGGGCGTCCGGACGGAGCTCAAGGGCCGCATCACAAAGATCGACCTGATGGACAACTACATCACGATCGAGAACTGACGCCTCAAAAGCGAAAGCGCGTCCGGAAGAACGTTCCGGACGCGCTGTTTTTTTGTATTTCGGGGGACGTCACGCCTTTTCGGCGGTTTTCCTTCCGAGGAAGGCCGCCGCGCCGAGGAGGAGCACGGCGCCCGCCGCGAGCCCGATCCAGGGGACGCCGGTGAAGCCGACGATGAGATAGCCGACCGCGCAGACGATCGCGACGAGCGTCGCGTAGGGGATCTGGGTCTCCACGTGGCGGATGTGCTCGCACTGGGCGCCGGTGGACGCGAGGATCGTCGTGTCCGAGATCGGCGAGCAGTGGTCGCCGTAGACCGCGCCCGCGAGCGTGGCGCCGAGCGACGGGATCAGGAGATCGCCGCCGGTCGCGGCGCAGATCATCGTGACGATCGGGATCAGCATGCCGAACGTGCCCCACGACGTTCCCATCGAGAAGGACATCAGCGCGGCGATGACGAACACGAGGAACGGGAGCAGGCGCAGGGAGATGTCGGCGGACGCGACGAATCCGGAGATGAATTCGCCCGTTCCGATCATCTCGCGGCAGACGCCGCCGAGGCTCCACGAAAGGATGAGGATCAGCATCGGGGGAATGATGCTGCCGATGCCGCTCACGATCGATCCGACGAATTCCTTCGCGCCGATGATCCTGCGCGGAACGTAGAGGACGAACGCGGTCACGAGCCCCGCGAACGCGCCGAGGGAGAGGCCGGCCGCCGGGTTCTCGCCGATGGCCTCGGAGAACGGCACGCCGCGGAAGAAGCCGCCGACGTACGCCATGCCGAGGATCGCGCAGACGATCAGGACGACGATCGGCAGCACGAGGTCGATGACGTGGCCCTTCGCCGCCTGGCCGGGCTCCTCCTTCGCGGAGGCGGTCTCCGGCGTTTCGCCCTTCCGGGCCCGCTCCTCCGCCAGCCGCATCTTGCCGAAATCGCGCCCCGATACGCAGACGTACGCGACCATCAGGATCGTGAGGAGCGCGTAGAGGTTGTAGGGGATCGTGGAGAGGAAGACGTGGAAGCCGTCCGTCTCGCTGACCTCGGAGGCGACCGCCACCGCCCACGACGAGACGGGCGCGATGATGCAGACGGGCGCCGCGGTCGCGTCGATGATGTAGGCGAGCTTTTCGCGGGAGATCCGCTGGCGGTCGTAGATGGGCCGCATGACCGTTCCGATCGTGAGGCAGTTGAAGCCGTCGTCGATGAAGATCAGGACGCCGAGGAGCGCGGTGGCGAGCCGCGTGGCGCGCTGCGTCTTCAGCTTCGCGCCGGCCCAGCGCCCGTACGCGTTCATGCCGCCGGAACGGCCGACGAGCGTGATGACCGCCCACAGAAGCGCGAGGAAGATGATCATATAGGAGTTGTCGGCGATCTTTCCCGCCATCATGTCGAAGAGATGCGCGAAGATCGCGACGAACGGTTCGCGGGCGGCGGCGACGTAGATCGTCATGCCCGTCAAAACGCCGATGAAGAGCGACGAGTAGACCTCTTTCGTGATCAGCGCGAGCGCGATCGCGACGAGGGGCGGTAGGATCGAGATCCATCCGGTTTCGATCATGGTGTTTTACCTCTTTTCCTGTTACGGCCGGGCAAAGCGGCGGATGATCGCCTCGGCCTGGCGGATGCCGTCGACGGCCGCGGAGACGATGCCGCCCGCGTAGCCGGCGCCCTCGCCGGCCGGATAGAATCCGTCCAGCGGAGCCAGCGGTGCGGGTCCGGGTAAGGGGGTCTCGGGATGGGGATCAGGGGTGTTTACGGAAGCGGCGCGCGCGAGGCCGTCCTCGCCGCGCGGGATGCGCACGGGGGAGGAGCTGCGGCTCTCGACGGCCGTCAGGACCGTATCGGGGCGGTCGAAGCCGCGGACGCGGCGGCCGAACAGCGGAAAGGCCTCCCGGAGCGCGTCCGCGACGAAGCCGGGCAGGCATTCCGAGACGTCGGTCCAGACGGTGCCGCGCGCGTACGTCGGCGCGGGAGAGGGCGCGGTCCCGGAGGGGGATGCGGACTCCCGCGCGACGGCTTCGGCGGACTTCCCCGCGAGGAAGTCCGCGAGGCGCTCGGCGGGCGCGGCGTAGCCGCGGCCGCCTTTTTCGAACGCGAGGCGTTCGTATTTCTCCTGGAACGCGACGCCCGCGAGCGGGTCGAAGAGCGGCGAATCTGCCGGAACGGATTCGCCGTTCGCGTCCTTCGGCAGATAATCCGACGGACGGACGTCGACGAGGACGGCGCTGTTCGCGTTCGTCCCGCCGCGGTCGTGGTCTGACATGCCGTTCGTCACGACCGTGCCCTCGGACGAGGACGCCGCGACGACCGTGCCGCCGGGGCACATGCAGAACGTATAGACGCCGCGCCCGTTCACCTTCACGGCGAGCTTGTAATCGGCGGGCTCAAGGTTCAGTTCCTTCGCGGGGCGGCCGTACTGGGCGAGGTCGACCGTCGACTGGAGATGCTCCGCGCGGACGCCCATCGAGAACGGCTTCGGCTCCATCGCGAGTCCCGCCGCGCGGAACGCGCGGATCGTGTCGCGCGCGCTGTGGCCGAGGGCGAAGACCGCGGCCGACGTCTCGACCGCCGCCGTCCGGCCGGTCGACGTTTCCGTCGCGTACAAGGCCTCTATCCGCCTGTTTCCCGCGTTTTTTTCCTGCCAGCCGGTCACTTTCCACCCGAAGCGGATCTCGCCGCCCAGAGACTCGATCTTCCGCCGGATCTCGGTGACGACGACGCGGAGCTTGTCCGTGCCGATGTGGGGCTTGCTTTTATAACGGAGCTCGTCCAGGCCGCTTGCCGACGCGAATTCGTCGAGCACCTTCGCGATGCGCGGATCGTGCGTCCCGGTCGTGAGTTTTCCGTCGGAGAACGTTCCCGCGCCGCCTTCGCCGAACTGGACGTTGCTCTCGGGATCGAGCGGTCCTCCCGCCCAGAACGCTTCGACGTCGCGGACGCGTTCGTCGATCTTTTTTCCGCGTTCGAGCACGAGGGGCCGGTAGCCCGCCTCCGCGAGAACGAGCGCCGCGAACATCCCGGCCGGGCCGAAGCCGACGACGACGGGCCTTCCCTTCAGGCGTTCCGCTCCCGCCTCCGGAGGCGCATAGACTGCCGCCTCCTTTTCGACGCGCGAAAGACGGAGCCCGCGGTAATACGCCGCGCCGTCCTTCCTCCGCCCGAGCGCGAGCAGCTCGCGTTCGAGCGCCGCGTCCGTCTCGAATTCAGCCGTCGTGACGAGGCGGATGTCGTCCTTGTCGCGCGCGTCGACGGACTGGCGGACGATGCGGAAGTTTCTTACGTCCTCCTCATCGACCGCGAGCCGGCCGAGGACGAGGCGCTTCAGCGTTTTGATCCCCTGGCCCGGATACAGTTTTACGTCGTGTACGCGTATCATCTAAAAAACGACTTCCTCCGCCAGTTCTTCTTCTTCCCGGAGCTGCAGCTCGAGCACGTTCCGGTCGCCGATCACCCGCTTCATCGCGGACATGCCGGCCAGAAAACCGCTCGCCCACGCCCAGTGGAGGTTGTAGCCGCCGCACGGGCCGGTCGCGTCGAGGATCTCTCCCGCGAAGAAGAGCCCCGGCACGCGGAGCGATTCGAGCGTCAGCGCGTCGATCTCGGAGAGCGTGACGCCGCCGGCCGTGACCTGGGCCTCCTTCCAGCCCTGCGTCCCCGAAACGGCGACGGTGTACGGTTTTTCCTGTCTGAGATATTCGTCCGCCGCTTCCTCGCCGAGCGCGTCGGTGAACGCCTTCAAAAGGCGCGCGGGGATCTCCTGTTTCGGGACCCCGTCCGGACCGTTCCCGTCGAACGTCAGAACGCAGTCGAAGGCGTGTTCGTTCGTCCGGTAGACGCCGTGGGAGACGTCCATCACGCAGATGCCGGAGAGCAGGCCGGGATTGAGCTGGATCTCGCCGTACGACGCATCGACGCGTTCGCCGTCGCGGTACAGCTCGACGGTCCCCTTCACGCGCACGCCCTTCACGGGCCCGAGGACCGGGTCGTCGTGGCGGAGGCGGACGAGCGCCGGATGGATCGGCCGCACGGTATGACCGAGAGAGCGCGCGAACGCGTATCCGTCGCCCTGCGAACCCGATCCCGGATCGGCCTTTCCGCCGGTCGCGAGGATCACGTTCCGCGCGAGGATCTCATCGCCGTTCTCCGCGGTCAGGCGGAAGATCCCGCCGTCCGCGAGGCCGATCGACTTCACCGCGAAGCCGTAGACGCGCTCGACGTCCTCGGATCCGACGCCGTCCTCGAGCAGATCGCGCACGCCCTTCGCGTCCGTATTCGTCGGATAGACGCGGCCGGCCGATTCCTCGGCCGATTCGATGCCGTACTGGGCGAAGATCTCGCGGACCTCGCCGGGGGACACGCGCGCGAGCACGGCGCGGAGCGTCTCCTCGTCGGCCGTATCGTACGGCGCGGAGGGAGCGGACGTATTCGTGAAATTGCAGCGGCCGTTGCCCGTCTTCGCGAGCTTCCGGCCGGCTTCTTTGTTCCGGTCGATCAACGCGACCGAAACGGGCGGCTGCTCCTCGAAGTGCTCGCGGCTGTAGGCCGCGAGAGGGAGCGCCGCCATCAGGCCGGCCGCGCCGGCCCCGACGATCGCGATGTCATACGTTTTCTGATTCATGTGTCCGTTTCTTCGGGGATGTTGAAGCTCGGGCCGCGGTCCCGGCGGCCGCCCGTCAGACCGAGGTCGTTTTTGACGAGGCGACCGTACCCGATCGCGCCCTTTCCGAACCGTCCGCGGATCTCGTCGACGACGCGTTCAGCCTGCTCGTCGCGCCCGCGGTCCTCCTCCGCCTTTCCGAACATCGACAGCTGCACGTCCTCCTCCCCGTCCGTGAGGTAGATCCCCGTCACGGCGAGAAGGCGGATCGGCGCGTTCTCGGGCCAGTTGCCGCGGAGGATGGCGAGCGCCGCCTCGTCGATCTCGTTCGCGAGGTTCGTCGGCCGCTCGAGGCGGATCTGGCGGGAGATCGTCCGGAAGTACGGGTCGCGGATGTCGAGTTTGAGGCCGCCGGCCCTGACGTTCTCCTTCCGGAGCCGCGTCGCGACCTGGTCGGACAGAGCGCGCAGCGCCGTCCGGATGTCCGTCTCCGAGACGAGGTCGCGGCGGTACGTCGTCGAATTGCCGATCGACTTGGCCTTCACCCTGTCGTCGATGTGGGCGACGGGGCTGTTTTCGAGGCCGTTCGCGTATTCCCAGAGCATCGTTCCGCCCTTGCCAAGCTGCTTTTCCAGAACGCTCCGGTCCGCGGCGGCGAGGTCTCCGATCGTCCGGATGCCCATCGTTTCCAGCTTCGCGGCCGTCTTCCTCCCCGCGCCGAAGAGTTCGCGCGCGGGCAGGACCCAGAGCAGCTCCCTGTAGTTGTCGCGCGTGATGACCGTCGTCGCGTCGGGCTTTTTGTAGTCCGAGCCCATCTTCGCGAAGATCTTGTTGAACGAGACGCCGACCGAGCACGTCAGGCCGAGTTCGCTCTTCACCGTCTTCCGGATCTCGTCGGCGATCGTCTTCCCGTCGCCGAAGAGGCGCCGGCTCGCCGTCACGTCGAGCCACGATTCGTCGATCGAGAACGGCTCGACGAGGTCGGTATACCGCGCGTAGATCGCGTTGATCTTTTTATAGTAAGCGGAATAGCGGTCGTAGTGGGGCGGGATCAGGATCAGGCCGGGGCATTTCTGCTTCGCCTGCCAGATCGTCTCCGCCGTGACGACGCCGTACGCTTTCGCTTCGTAGTTTTTGGCTAAAATAATGCCGTGACGGTGCTCGGGATCGCCCGAGACCGCCACCGGCTTCCCCGCGAGCTCGGGGAGCGACAGAAGCTCCACCGACGCGAAGAAATTGTTCATATCGCAATGCAGGATCGTCCGGTCCGCCATGGCGAAAAGCCCTTAGATCGCGAGCGTTTCCATCAGGCGGATCTCCTCGGTGTCGACGATCCGCGTCATATTCATCGCTTCCTGGAGGTCCATGTCGAACACCTCGACGCCGTGCATGCCGATCGCGCGCGCGTTGCCTTCGCCCTTGAGGACCTCGACGGCGCGGAAGCCCATCTTCGACGCGATGATGCGGTCGCTCGCCGTCGGCGTTCCGCCGCGCTGGAGGTAGCCGAGGACGACCTTGCGGACCTCGCCCTGGGTGTGGTTCGCGATCATGTTGACGAGCTCGTCCGTGCCGATGTTCGCGCCCTCCGCGCGGATGATGATGTTGTGCTTCTTGCCGCGCGCGCGTCCCTTGTCGAGGCGCTTCATCAGAACGTCGAGGTTCGGCTCGACCTCCGGGATGAAGACGTACGCCGCGCCGCCCGCGACGCCCGCCGCGAGCGCGATGTCGCCGCAGGCGCGGCCCATGACCTCGATGACCGTGATCCGGCCGTGGGAGGCGGAGGTGTCGCGGATGAGGTTGATCGCGTTGACGCACGTGTTGACGGCCGTATCGTAGCCGATCGTCCAGTCCGTGTAGGCGAGGTCGTTGTCGATCGTCGCGGGGACGCAGGCCGTCCGGAGGCCCTGCTTCGACAGCGCGAGGGCGCCGCGGAAGCTGCCGTCGCCGCCGATGACGACGAGCCCGTCGAGGTCGAAGAGCGACGCCTTGTCGATCGCCTGCTTCACGCCCTCCTCGGTCAGCATTTCCATGCAGCGGGCCGTCCGGAGGAACGTTCCGCCGCGCTGAAGGACGTCCGAGACGGATTTGACGTCCATCTCGTGGAGATCGCCGCGGAGAAGCCCGTAGTAGCCGTCATACACGCCGTAGACGCGCATGTCGTTGGAGATCGCGCCGCGCACGACGGCGCGGATGGCCGCGTTCATGCCGGGGGCATCGCCGCCGGATGTGAGTACGCCGATTGTTCTCATGTGTATTTCCTCCTGTATGTCAGGTTGATAACGTTATTTGCCTTCCTTGACGGTCCCGGGGCCGAGAAGCGCCTCGGCTTCGAGGATGAAGCCGTGTTCGTACGAGACGGTGCGGCCGAGCTTCTTGCCTTCCTTCGTCTCCTCGACGTAGACCTTCACGGGGCGGTCGCCCGGATAGAACGAGA
>JAEEUO010000300.1 GCA_016286935.1 Bacillota bacterium
CACGACGCGCGACACACTAGAGGAAACGCTCGTCCTCGGTAATATTACGCTTCGCATCGTTGATACCGCCGGCCTGCGTTCAGGCGGCGACACGGTCGAACAGATCGGGATCCGCCGGGCCCGCGAAAGCGCAAAGGACGCGGACCTGATCCTTTACATGATCGACGGCAGCCGGCCCTTCGAGGAGCCGGACGCCGAGACGGCCTCGCTGATCCGCGAAAAATCTTCGATCATCCTGATCAACAAGGCGGACCTGCCCGTGCAGGTGCAGAAGGAGGACGTCGAAAAAGCATGGGGCGTCCCTGTGTTTCTGATCTCCGCCAAGGAGGAGCATGGACTTTCCGAGCTCGAGGAACAGATCGAAAAAATGTTCCTCAGGGAGGAGCTGAACTATAACGATCAGGTGGTCATTACCCACCTGCGTCATAAAGAAGCGCTTGTCCGGGCAAAGGAAAGCCTGAACAAGTTGCTCGAAAGCATCGACGCCGGGCTTCCGGAGGACTTCTATTCCATCGATCTGACGGCTGCCTATGAGGCGCTCGGAACGATCACCGGGGAAACGTCGTCCGAAGACCTGATCAACGAGATCTTCTCGAAATTCTGCGTAGGGAAGTAGAATGGAAATATTGTATGACAAATAATAACGACAGGAAACTGAACGGGCTCGAGCGCGAGTTCGACGTGGCCGTCATCGGGGCCGGACATGCGGGCTGCGAGGCCGCTCTCGCTTCGGCAAGGCTCGGTCATTCGACCGTGATCTTCACGGTGAGCGTCGACAGTATCGCGCTGATGCCGTGCAACCCCGCCGTCGGAGGGACGTCCAAAGGACATCTCGTCCGCGAGATCGACGCGCTCGGCGGCCAGATGGGCCTCACGACGGACGAGACGTTCCTCCAGAGCAAGACGCTCAACACCGCGAAGGGCCCCGCCGTCCATTCGCTTCGCGCCCAGGCCGACAAGGTCCGCTATCACGAAGCGATGAAGCGGACGCTCGAGCGCCAGGAAAACCTCGACCTCAAACAGGGCGAAGCCGTTGAAATTACAACGGAAAACGGTCATGTGACGGGCGTCGTTCTCCGGACGGGCGCCGTGTACGCGGCGAAGGCCGTCGTCCTCGCGACGGGAACGTTCCTCGGCGGGCGGATCTTCATCGGCGGCATGACGTATGAGGGCGGCCCTTCGGGCCTCCAGGCCGCGACGATGCTCGGTGAGAACCTCCGCGCGCTCGGCCTCCCGATCCGCCGCTTCAAGACCGGAACCCCGCCGCGCGCGTACGGCTCGTCGCTCGATTACACGAAGATGACCGAACAGAAGGGCGACGACGTGATCGAGCCGTTCTCGCTCCTGAACGACAGCCTCGAGCGCGACCAGATCTCCTGCTGGCTGACGTACACGAACGCGGAGACGCATCGGATCATCCGCGAAAACGTTGAAAAATCAGCGCTTTACGGCGGCGCGATCCGGACGGCCGGACCGCGCTACTGCCCGTCGATCGAGGACAAGGTCATGCGCTTCGCCGACCGCGAACGCCACCAGATCTTCGTCGAGCCGGAGAGCCTCTCGACCGACGAGGTGTACATCCAGGGCATGTCGACGACGCTGCCGGAAAACCTCCAGTGCGCGTTCCTCCGCACGGTGCCCGGCTTTGAGCACGCGAAGTTCGCGCGTCCCGCGTACGCGATCGAGTACGACTGCGTCGATCCGACGGATCTGAAGCCGACGCTCGAAAGCCGCACGATCGCCGGCCTGTACGGCGCCGGCCAGTTCAACGGCTCCTCCGGCTACGAGGAGGCCGCGGCCCAGGGGCTCGTCGCCGGCATCAACGCGGCGTTGAAACTGCAAGGAAAACCGCCGTTCACGCTCGACCGCTCCGAAAGCTACATCGGCGTCCTGATCGACGATATGGTCACGAAGGGCATCACCGAGCCGTACCGCATCATGACGAGCCGCGCGGAATACCGCCTGCTCCTCCGGAACGACAACGCGGACGAGCGGCTGACGCCGAAGGCGTACGCGATCGGGCTCGCGAGTGAGGAACGGTACAGGAAATATCTGGAAGCCAAAGAAACGGCGGACCGC
>JAEEUO010000301.1 GCA_016286935.1 Bacillota bacterium
TCTCCGGCGGCGGCGCTTACGGGGGAGGCAGCTCGAGCGACGCCTGCGACGGCATCGGCTGGCTGATCTATTATGCGTTCCGTCTCGGCTGTGTCATCGGCGAGATTGCAGAGGACGCCGGCTGCTCGCACGGGCAGGTCATCATCTTCGAGATCCTCTTCTTCGCGGGGCTGATCGGACTGTTCGCGCTCATCGTTCGTGTGCGCGGACGCAAAGCGAACCGCAGCACGCCCGACATACGCGTCCCTGCGCCCGGCTTTACAACGGTGCAGACCGACGGAGGCGTCTTTTCCCGGGTGCACGCGCTCGATCCGGATTTTTCCGAACAGGATCTTCTGGAGCGGCTGAAAAACCTGTACTTCCGGATCGTCGACTGCAGACAGTCCCGCGATCTCACGCCGATCCGCCCGTACCTTTCGGAGGAGCTTTCCAAGGGCATGGAGGCGGAGCTTGCCGCGTTCCGGAACGCGCACGAAACGGAACGCACGGAACGCCTCGCGATCCTCGACGCGCGGCTCGTCGGGTTCGCGCAGCAGGACGGCGCCGACGTGATCACGGCGAAGCTTATGACGCGCTGCGTGCAGTATCGGCAGAACGAGGAGACCGGAAACGTGGTTTTTGGCAGCAAGGACGCCGAAGCGTTCCGCACGGTCACGGTCGAACTGACCCGCCCGACCGGTACGAAGACCGCGCCGCGCGCGGCGGGAACGACGGTGAAGAACTGCCCGTACTGCGGCGCGCCGCTGTCGCTCAACGAGAGCAATCAGTGTCCGTACTGCGATTCGGTGCTGCCCGCCGACAGGGACGAATGGATCATCCGTTCGATCGCAGAACAATAACAGATTTTTGGGGAGAATGCGTATGAAAAAACGTCTTGCGGCACTGATGGCGGCATTGCTCGTGCTGCTCCTCATTACGGTGCTTGCGCCGCATGTCGGCGGCGCCGACCTCGGCGACTATTCCGGCGGCGGCGATTACGGCGGCGGCGATTACGGCGGCAGCGATTACGGCTCATCCGGCGGTTCCGATTGGAGCGGCAGCGATTACAGCTCGTCCGACGGAAGCTCCCGAAGCGGCGGCGGTTCCTGCTCCGATGAAGGCTATATGGCAATCCTTC
The DNA here is from genome assembly GCA_016286935.1 of Bacillota bacterium. Taxonomy (GTDB): domain Bacteria; phylum Bacillota; class Clostridia; order Peptostreptococcales; family Anaerovoracaceae; genus JAEEUO01. The sequence continues at coordinate 1,118 of JAEEUO010000301.1, forward strand.
TCTTTGTCATCGCGCCGATCACGGTCTTCGTCATCATTCTGATGTCCAAGAGCATTGGCCGTGAAAGAAGCTCCGCCGCGGCGCGTCCCGGCGCGGCGCGCACCGCACAGTCGAAGCTGCAGCCCATCGAAAGCTACAAGACGCTCGACGAGAACTTCTCGCCCGAGGACCTTAAAGAACGGCTGCAGAACCTGTACTTCAAGATGCAGGACTGCTGCGTAAAGCGCGACGTCGAACCGATCCGTCCGTACTTTGCGGACGCGCTCTGGCAGCAGTTCGACCGACAGGTGACGCAGCTTAAGAAGATGCGCCGCACCAATTACGTCGAGCGCATCGCCGTCCTCTCCGTGGACCTTCGCGGCTGGTATCAGGACAAGGGCGAGGACGTCATCGTCGCCGAGATCTACGCGCGCATCACGGACTACACCGTGGACGACGACACCGGCAAGGTGATCTCCGGCAGCAAGACGAACGAAAAGTTCATGACCTATGAATACGCGCTCTCGCGGCCGATCGGCAAGAAGACGGAGGCCTTCAACACCGGCGTGTCCGAACGGCACTGTCCGAACTGCGGCGCGCCGCTGTCGGTGAACGAAAGCATCCGGTGCCCGTACTGCGGCTCGGTGCTGACCTTCGGCGATCACGACTGGACCGTCTACGCGATCAAAGGCATTTCTCAGAGAACGGTATAATACAGTCCGAAACGGCGAGGGATCTCCCCCGCCGTTTCAGTCTGTCGCAAAAGGGATCATACCATTTGCGGCGAGAATTTTAAAAAAACGCTCGTCGGAGGAAAAGGCGCAAAAACGCCTTTTCTTTTCATTATTGATGAATTATACTATCAAATGCAACAGTAAAGGGGAATAAAAATAGAAGTTCATATGAATCTCTGGTAGAATAAGTTTGCCAACAAAACTACAAAGGGGAGAGACATATGAA
>JAEEUO010000302.1 GCA_016286935.1 Bacillota bacterium
CGCCCGCGAACGGGACCTCGGCCTTGATCTTCTCCGCGGGGATGGCGTCGAGCTCGAGCGCGCGGATCCAGTCGACGAGTTCGGACGTCGACGGCTTCTTTTCGATCGAGGAGAGGCCGCGGATCCAGTAGAACGCCTCCATCGCCTGCGCGAGGAGCGTGTCGTCCAGCTTGTCGAAGTGGACGCGGACGATCTTTTCCATCTGTTCGGGGCCGGGGAATTCGATGTAGTGGAAGATGCAGCGGCGGAGGAACGCGTCGGGGAGCTCCTTCTCGGCGTTCGAGGTGATGATGACGATCGGGCGCCGTTTCGCCTTTACCGTTTCCTTCGTCTCGGGGATGTAGAACTCCATCTTGTCGAGTTCCCAGAGCAGGTCGTTCGGGAATTCGAGGTCGGCCTTGTCGATCTCGTCGATCAGAAGAACGACCTGGTCGTCGGCGGAGAACGCCTCGCCGAGCTTGCCGAGCTTGATGTATTTCGCGATGTCGTCGACGCCGCCCTCGCCGAACTGGGAATCGTAGAGGCGCTGGACGACGTCGTAGACGTAGAGGCCGTCCTGGGCCTTCGTCGTCGACTTCACCGACCAGATGATCAGCTGCTTGCCGAGCGCGTTCGCGACGGCCTCCGCGAGCATCGTCTTGCCCGTGCCCGGCTCGCCCTTGATCAGAAGCGGCTTTTCGAGCGCGATCGCGATGTTTACCGCGCCCATCAGTTCGGGCGAGGCGACGTATTCCTTCGTTCCCTGGAACGTATTGTTCATGGCAGTTTCCTCCGCATCCGGGATTTATTTTGTGTGCAAATTAATTGTAGCGTCCGACGTTTCGTTTGTCAACCGTCTCGGCCGCGTTCATCCGTTTGCCGGCGCGTCCCCTCCCGGCCGGCGCACCGGGTCGATGTATTTCTTCCGGTAGTCTTCGTAGAGCGCGTCAAATTCCTGCTGGCGGGCGCTCGTCAGTTCTTTCTCGTATTCATGCTCGCCGAGATCCGTATTGCCCTGTTCGATGACGGCAAGCGCGATGTTCGAACAATGGTCGGAGATGCGCTCGAAATCCGTCAGGAGGTCGTTGAAGACGTAGCCGTGGGAGAGGACGCAATCGCCGCGGGTCAGGCGCTCGATGTGGTTTTTCTTGCAGACGGCGCAGAGGCCGTCGATGACCTCCTCGAGCGGCTGAACGCGAAAAGCCGCCTCCGCGTCGTTTTGGGTGAAGCTCCTGACCGCAAGGCCGGTCACCTCACGCGCGGCATCGCAGAGGACCGCCAGTTCCCGGTCGCCCGCGGGTGAAAACACGATCTTCTTGTCGTGGATCTCTTCAGCCGCTTCCGCCATATTCAGCGCATGGTCGCACATGCGCTCGAAATCCGTGAGGACCCGGAGATACGTCGTCAGCTGGGCGCCCTGGGCCGGCGAAAGATCCTTTCCGGACAGGCTGGTCAGATACGTTCCGATCTTATCCTCGTATTTATCGCTCATCTCCTCCAACCGGACCGCCTCCTTGAGATCCGTTTCGGAAAACGCAAGGAGGATCCGCCCCGAAAGATCGATGCCCGTTTCGGCGATCGACGCCATCGATTCCAGCGCGAGACGGCTCTGTTCGAGCGCGAGCGGCGGATAGGTGAGGAACTTCGGTTCCAGACGGCGGATCGTGTCAAGCGCGGCCGTTTCCTCCGGCTTTTCCGGGATCAGCGCCGTCAGGAGCCGCTCGATCGCGTTTATGAAGGGAAAGAGGACGAGGACGCCCGCGGCGCGGAACACCGTGTTCAGAAGAGCGATGCCGACCATGTTGATCGTGTCGTCCACAAAGGAGAACCCGATCACCGCGTTCAGAACGGCGAAGACCGCCGCAAATACGATGACGCAGAGCAGTTCGATCACCGGATAGGAAAAGGCCGCGCGCTTGCCCTGGGTCGTCGATCCGACCGAGGCGACGATGACCGGTATCCCGGCGCCGATCGCGATGCCGAGCAGCATCGGAAGCGCCATCGAAAACGTGATGACGCCGGTCGCGGAAAGGGCCTGGAGGATACCGACGGTGGCGGACGCGCTTTGAAG
>JAEEUO010000303.1 GCA_016286935.1 Bacillota bacterium
CACCGGCGGCTCCGGCCGTCCGTTCGCGTCGTCCGCTCCGGCCCCGTCCGCCGCGGGAGCGAAGGGAGGCCGCAAGGACCGTCCCGACATCAAGAAAGAGAAGAGCGACCGCATCGACCGCGGCTTCGTAGCCGGCAAGGGCGGTAACAAAGGCAACCTCAAGGGCACGATCGACTCCCTGGAGAAGGTCGAACACCGCAAGCCCCACAAAAAGGCCGTCAAGCAGGTCGAGGAGCCGACGATCAACATCGCCGAACTCGAACCGGGCTCCAAGGTCGTCAGCGTTCCGATCACGGTCGCGGGCCTCGCGGAACAGATCGACGTCTCCGCGACCCAGATCATCATGGCCCTGATGAAGATGGGCGTGATGGCGAATATGAACTACAACCTCGACGAGGATACCGTCGTCCTGCTCGGCGCGGACCTCGGCGTTAACATCGTCGTCGACAAGGTACAGGAAGAGGATCCGGAGGCCGTTCTCGAAGCCGAAGAGGACAGCGAAGAGGATCTCGAGCCGCGTCCGCCGATCGTGACCGTCATGGGCCACGTCGACCACGGCAAGACCTCGCTCCTCGACGCGATCCGCAAGACGAACGTCACCGCGGGCGAAGCCGGAGGCATCACCCAGCACATCGGCGCGTCCGAAGTCTGGTCGAACGGCCAGAAGATCGTCTTCCTCGACACCCCGGGCCACGAAGCCTTTACGGCCATGCGTGCGCGCGGCGCGTTCGTGACGGACGTCGCGGTCCTCGTCGTCGCGGCGGACGACTCCGTCAAGCCCCAGACGATCGAGGCGATCAGCCACGCGAAGGCGGCCGGCGTTCCGATCGTCGTCGCGATCAACAAGATCGACAAGCCGGGCGCGAACATCGACCGCGTCAAACAGGACCTGATGGCCCACAACATCCTCGTCGAGGATTACGGCGGGGAGACGATCGCCGTTCCCGTGTCCGCGAAGACCGGCGAAGGGATCGACAAGCTCCTTGAGATGATCCTGCTCCAGGCCGAAGTCCTCGAGCTCAAGGCGAACCCGAACCGCCTCGCGACCGGTTCCGTCATCGAAGCGCGTCTCGACAAGTCGAAGGGCGCCGTCGCGTCGCTGCTCGTCAAGAACGGCACGCTCGAAGCCGGCCAGTCCGTCGTCTGCGGCAACACCGCGGGACGCATCCGCGTCATGACCGACTGGAGGGGCAAGGCGATCAAAAAGGCCGGCCCCGGCACCGCCGTCGAGATCCTCGGCCTTCCCGAAGTACCCCAGGCGGGCGACGATTTCAACGCGCTCAACGACGAGCGCCAGGCGCGCGCGATCGCCGAGGCGAGAGCCGCGAAGCAGCGCGAGGAGGTCCTTGCGCGCAACGCCGCGACGACGCTCGACCAGCTCTTCGCCAGCCTGAAGGAGGGCGAGGTCAAGAACCTCAACATCATCATCAAGGCGGACGTCAACGGCTCCGTCGGCGCGCTCGTCCAGTCGCTCGAAAAGCTCCAGAACGAGAACGTCCGCGTCCGCATCGTCCACACCGGCGTCGGTACGATCACCGAATCCGACATCATGCTCGCAAAGACGTCCGGCTCGATCATCATCGGCTTCAACGTCCGCCCGTCCGCGATGGTCCAGTCCATCGCCGACCGCGACGGCGTCGAGATCCGCACCTACCAGATCATCTACGAGATCATCGAGGACATCGAGGCCGCGATGAAGGGCATGCTCAACCCGGTCTTCAAGGAGGCCATCCTCGGCCACGCCGAAGTCCGCTCGACGTTCAAGATCCCGAACGTCGGCATCGTCGCCGGCTGCTACGTGCTCGACGGCAAGGTCGCCCGCAACGCGAAGATGCGCCTTCTCCGCGAAGGCATCATCCTCCTCAACGACGCGAAGATCTCGTCGCTCAAGCGCTTCAAGGACGACGCGAAGGAGGTCGCCGCGGGCTACGAATGCGGCGTCGGACTCGAGAAGTTCAACGACATCCACGAGGGCGACGTCCTCGAGGCATTCATCATGGAAGAAGTCGAGAGATAAATGCAAAAAGAGCGGCGCGCTTCCA
>JAEEUO010000016.1 GCA_016286935.1 Bacillota bacterium
TATTATTTATGCTATTCAATCCGATACCCGAAACAAAGGAGGTGTTCCTTTTCCGGAACACCTCCCTCGTTTTATTTGCCGATATAGGCCTCGTCGATGTGGAAGTTGAATTCGATCCCTTCGTCGCCTTTCTTTTCACCGTGGCCCTGGTAGAGGCAGTCCGAACGGTAGGTATGCTTCCGGAACCTCTCGCTGAAGTATTTGTCCGCTTCCTCGGAGAGGCCTCTGTAGAACAGATCTCCCGACGGCTTATAGTCGAACACCACGTTTCCGTCGGTATCGTAGACCATCATCTTGGTGACGCTGATCCGGGGGATCCGGCCGCCGTCGACGCTCTCCAGTGTCGTCTTGAAGCGGACCTCCACGCTCAGTTCCGGGCTCTTGTTGTTCAGGTTTATGAACACCTTGTCCTTCTTGTAAACGGTCTCCGCGCCGTCCGAAAGGTCGATCAGGAAGCTGTGCCCGCTGTATTCCGGGAGCAAGAAGTCGTGCTTCGTGTCACAGAGCAGCGGCGATACGCGCAGGTATTTCGCGGGCGACGCCTTGGTCGCCTCGAAGAAGTCCGCGAGGTTTTCTCCGCCTTTGTATGAAAGCGGATCCACCCAGCCTTCGCCTCCGATGTGGACCCGGGGCACCTCCCAGAAGAAATCCGAGTCGTAATGGAATTGGACGTACAGCTTTCCGTCTTTCAGCCGATAGTACATCTCATTCGTGAATTTGACCCGGATATTGTTGTCGCCCTGGGTAAAGATCTCCTCGCCTGTGACTTCGGTATCCTTCGAGTCGTATTCGGCGTAATGGTATCCGTAGGTCACCTCGCTCTCCTTGCCGAAGGTCACGATGACCTCTCCGGATTTGTCGCTGTACGGGAGGCTCTTCTTGACGAGCTGCAGGTCGTTCAGCTTGAGGTCGCAGTCGTAGCCGGTCGGGATCTGGTGGTCCCAAATCACGAGGCCGAGGTCCTCGTACGAAACGTACTGTTTCAGTTCGTAGGGAGTCTTGGTGTCCAGCTTGACGATGACCGGGTCCGCCTCAAGATCGAGCAGGACGCTCCTTCCCTCGAATTCGGGGGTGTACACATGGTAGATGTCCTTCTCGATCTGCCGCGGGACGAGTTCGAGCTGGTCCACATGCTGTTCGAACAGGATCTCTTCTATGGTGTTGGAATCCATTTCGGACGTGATCCCGAGGGCCGCGACCGGCTCCACCCAGCCGGCGGCTTTCGCTCCCGTCTTGACGGAAACGGCCTTCGACTCCGGCCCCTCATACGCTTCCGCGCCAGCGCCCTTGTCCGTATACTCGGAGATCGTAACGTCCACGCTTTCCGGAAGGTCACCGCTGTTGAACGGAACGTTCGCGACGTAATCCTTTCCCTTCTCGAATTCGGAGAAGGGGACCTTTTGGGTCTGGATCGTCTCCTCGCCGGATTTTACGGTGATCAGGATGCCGTCCGTGACCTTGTCTTTGGCCTCCGGGGCTTCTGTGAGAGCGGAGGAAAGCGTCACGTCGACGCCTTTCTTCTCCTGATCCGCTTCCGCCTTGGGGGCGTCCGGAGGGAAGAGCGGGTAGACGTCGTAGAAACTGTCCGCCTTGCCGCCGTTGCCCTGGACGGCGAGAACGTAGAGCGATTGATCCGCGGTCGCCTCAAGGGAAACGACAAGACCGTTTTTCGTCTCCTTCTTTGCGGCGCCGTCCGGCAGCACGAGTTCAAGCGACGGGATCTTGGATTTCCGTTCGGGATCCTCCACGATCAGGATCTCGGTCGTCGGCTCCCTGTAGAGGCTGAACACCGAGGTCCTGACGGAGTAATCCGCGGCGGCCAGAGGGATCCGGTAGTGCCCGTCGATGGAGACGACGGTACCGGCGGAGGAAACGTTCTTGCCGTCTTTCCGGAAGATGACCGTTTCCCCGTATTTCAGCTCGTCGTTCGCCTTTCCGAACTTGTTCTTGTTTTCGCGCACGAACAGCCGCCAGAACGTCTCCAGTTCGCTCGCGGTGATGCCGAACGTGGTCGTAAAGACCTTCTCGAAGCTCTGGCCCCATTGCTTGTCGTAATTGACCGACATGTCCCAGGGCGTCACCTTCGAGTTGAGCCGTTTCTTGATGAACATCGGGAAGGCGTAGGTCGCATAGCCCTTGTCCTGAGCGGGTTTGAGCCGTTCGAGGATCGAGTCGTCCGGCATGCCGTCGAGTCCGAGAGCCAGATACTTCTTTCCCGCAATGCCGAGCTCCTCGGCGGTTTCCGCCGGCTGCTCTCCCTGCGCGTATTCTTTCAGCAGATAATCCTTGAAGTGTTCCTCCGCCTCCGCCTGCGCCCAGAGGGCGGTCATTTCGGCAAAGGACGTGTTCTTAAAGCTCATGGACGCGTAATGCTTTGACGTATAAAGGTGGAACATCTCGTGGGCGCAGGTGGTGAGGACGGTGTTGTAATCCTTGGCCGCCACGACGATCTCCCCGTCTTTGTCGTACGATGCCGGGATGCGCCTCACAACGATGTAGTTCCGCTTGATCCACGGACTGATCTGCTCTCCGTGGTTGTCGTATTCGCTTGCCAGGACCACGTCGGCCTTGTACCCGAGAGCCGATGCCTTCAACGTCCAGCGGATGTAATTTCGCGCAGCCTTCACGCATTCGATCTCCGTCTTCACGTCCGCGGGGATGGCATTGTACGCTTTGAGCGCTTTCTGGTATGCTTCGTCCGCGGCGAGCATCTCCTTCATGAGCTGCGCCGCCTTGGTGTTGATCTTCGACTCCGCCGAGAAGAGAAAGCTGAACGCGGTGTACTGGCCGACGGACTTGTACCACTCGCGGGCTTCCGCGAAGGCCTTCTCCTTGATGGCGGCCTCCATCTCCTTCAGTTCCTTCGTGGATTCCGGCCTGTCGTAATAGAACGTGAAATCGCTGTCCTGGTCGGCGAGCTTGACGATCTCATATCCGTCCCGGATGTATTTGGCGCCGATCCATTCCGTATAGTAGTCGTACGCGTACATTCCCAAAACGATCTCGGCGACCACGGCGGTCGTCCAGAGGGCGACCGTCACGACGGTGATGCTGTTTTTGGAGCTGTCCCAGATGAGCTTGCCGTCTTTGACCTCGCAGGCGTATTCGTTCACGCTGCCGTCTTCCCCGATCCGCACGACCGTGAGCGAATCGTAGAGTTCCTCCGGGATCTCGGCCGCTCTGAGATCGTACTCGCAATGATAGGTCCCGGGAAGCTCTTCGTCTCCGGAAAGGCCGGCGTCCGTCTCCCAGGCGTCGAGCACGGGAACGTACGAGGCATTCAGCTTCGTGAACAGTTCTTCGGCCTTCTCGTCCGAAAGATCGCTGATCTGGAGCTGGCCGTCTTTCGAGAAGGCGTTTTCCTCCGCGGAGACCGTAAGGCCCTTCCGCATTTCCTTGCGGAACGCCTTGCTTCCTTCCCCTTCCGTTCCTTCGCCGCTGGAATCTTCGCCGCTGGAATCTTCGCCGCTGGAATCTTCGCCGTCGGGATCTTCGGCGGGAGGATCCTCCTGCGAAACGTCAGAGCTTCCGCCGCCGTTGATCAGCCAGTTCTCGTATTCGGACGTGCCGCTGCTTCCGGACGGGTCCTCCGAAGCCGGCGGATCCACCGCGGTCCCGGGACCCGCCGGATCCGCGGGTTTCCGTCCGCAGCCCGCGAACATACTCAGGCACATCGCAAGCACCAGTATCAAAGATACGCACTTTTTCATAGGTCCATCCTTTCCCGGTAACAGTCCGTTTCGGGGTATGTCCTCATGTCTTTATGTCCGCGCGGTGTTGTCTGAGGGCAGATGTTTCTGTATCAACCATTTGCGTTCATTATAGCAAAGAACGGCGCAATAAAAAAGAGGATCGTTTCCGATCCTCTTTCTTTCACGGGCCTCGCCTATTTCTCGCCGAGCACGATGACGCTGTCCTCCGGATCGAGGACGACCCTGTCGTTGAGCGGCGGGTTGAAGGTGCAGGCGAACGTGTCGCCCTTCATATAGCCGAGAACGACGTATTCACGCGCCAGCGCGATCTTGCGGATCTCGGCGACCGTCCGCTCGCCGTCGCACCGGAGCGCGCCGGCCTTCTTGAGGTAGAGTTCGCTGCCCTCGTTCGAGAGCAGTTCGCGGAACGCGCCCGTGAGCTCGGGGCTCTGGGCGAGCTGCGCGAGGAAGAGCGCGGACATGTTCGACGACACGACGTAGTCGGTGTTGTCGTCGGTGGCGACGAGGGATTGATTGTGCTCGCGGCGCATCTCGACGGTGATGTTGTATTTGAAGCCGTACCGGACCTTGAAGTCGCGCAGATTGAGGAGCGTGAAGATGGACTGCATGTCGGCCTTCTCCTCGTCCATGGTGTGGTCGCTCAGAACGACGATATGGGAGGCCATGTTCGCGAGGTCGTACAGCGTCGCGTTCCGCGAGTAGTCACCGTCGAAGAAGGTGATGTTCATCTCCGCGCGGTCGGACATCGAGCGCAGGATCGCGTCCTTGTCGCACTTGCCGGCGATCAGAACGTCCCGCGTGTTTTCGGGCAGCTCGTGGAGGATCGTATCGATCGTCTCGTTGCAGCCGAGGATGACGCCGCGGCCGGCGTTTTCCTCCTCTTACGCCACGGTAACGCCTTCCGGCGCGGTCTCAGGCAGATCGGGCATCGGCACGAGCTTCGCGGTGTCGTCCTCTTCGGCGAACACGAGGATCCGGTCGCCTTTGTGGATGACCTCCGAGGCGGGCGGGTTCATGATCACTTCGCCGTTGCGGATCAGGCCGAGCGGCACGCCGGCGTCCATCGAGAGCGTCAGCTGTTCGAAGTGCATCCCCTCCGCGTCCGGCAGGTCGATGCCGTACATCTCGCTGCCCTCGAAGTTGAACATCTCCTTGAACGTCTCGGAGAGGCCCGGCTGTGTACAGGAGTGGGCGATGATGCGGGCGAGCGTGTCGTTCGTCTGGAGCGTCGTCACGTTGTGGCGGGCGGCGATGGAGGGCGGGAACTGGTACTGGCTCTTCGAGATGATCGCGCCGACCGAGGTCTTCCTCTCGCTGTTCTCGCCGATCAGAGCGGAGACCGCGAGCAGGGCCTTCGTCGTCCGTTCGTCGCTCGTCGGGCTGATGATGACCGTCCTGCACGTCCCGATCGAGCACTTCTCCAGCGTCGACGGATCGAAGATGTCGCACGTGCGGCAGATGATCCGGACGTTCTTCGGCACCTTGACGTTGTTGTGGATGTATTCCTCCATCTTCGTCCGGTCCATGCTGTCCGCGATCACGATGCAGGCCGGCTGTTCGGCCGCGGCGAGGATCAGCTGCTTCAGGAGCGTGTACTCGCCGGGATAGAAGCCGAGGATGACGGTGTGGTCCTCCTCGAGGACCGTCGAGTTTCCGCGGCGGAGGTTGTTGATCTTGTCGCGGATCGCCGTGGAGATGATACCGATGAGGACGCTGCCGACGAGCATGCCGCAGATGGCTTCAAACAGGACCAGATAGCGGTAGGCGGGACCGCCGTCGTGGTATCCGGGGAAGCCGGACTTGAGGACGGTCATGATGCTCTTCCAGAGGACCGGGGCAAACTTTTCCTCGGACGTCAGGTTGAAGAAGAAGAGGAACAGCGCGATGATGATGCCGACGGTCAACGTGAAGATGACGAGCAGCTTGATGAGGGAGCTCGTCCCTTTGGCCATCTTATTGTCGAACCAGTAGGAAAAGCGCTGTTTACGTGTCGGTTTTTTCATGATACGGGTCTTTCCTTTCCGTTATCAGAGAATGATCAGGCGTTCGCCGACCTGATGGTCGAGGTGCTGATGCGCGGAGAGATAATCCTCGATGATCTGGAAGCAGGAGGTGGCGATGACGCGCGGTTTCTCGTTGGCGAAGATCTCCTCCGTGTTGACGTGGAACGAATCGGCCATGTTGTTGAAGTGGAAGTTCTGGAGGCCGAGCGAGAAGATCTGGTCGTCCTTCATCGGGCGGCCGTCGTAGTCGAACGCGAGGAATTCGTGCGTCTTGCGGTCGTAGACGACGTGGAGGCCTCTCGAGAGCTGATAGAACTCGTTGTGTTTGCCCTCCCAGACCTCGTCGCGGACCATATAGCGGATCATCTCCTTGAACTGGGCGCCCGTGACCTTGACGAGGTAGACCGCGTCGTCGTACGGGAAGCACGTCATCAGGTCCTGGAGGATGACGATCGGGCCGAGTTCCTCGGTGCGCATCGAGCCGGAGCCGAGGAGGAAGATGTCCGTGCCGAGGCTGTCCTTCATCGCGTCGCAGAGCACGGCGCCGAGCTCGGTCTCCTGTTCGCGCTTCGGATGCGTCAGCTTGCGTTTGAAGCGGGTGATGACGCGGCCGTACTTCTCGTCGGTCTTGGATTTGAACTTGCCGATGAGCTGTTCGATGGACTCGTCGCGCGGGCAGTGCTGCGAATCGATCGGGACCGGCGTCCAGGTGTACGAATCGACGCAGTTGCGGTCCGTGTCGACCATGATGTCGAAGCGGCCGATCTGGTCGGTGCCGGTGCCGGCCTGGACGATCAGGATGTCGTTGACCTTCGCGGGCTCTTTGATGAAGGTGTGGGAATGGCCGCCGATGATCACGTCGACGCCGCAGGCCGGGTCGATCATCGCCGCGAGCTTCTTGTCCTCCTCGAAGCCGATGTGGGTCAGAAGGACGGTGAAGTCGATGTCGATGGCGTTGTGGGCGTTGCAGATGCGCTCCACCTCGGCCGCCGCCTCCTCGACGTTGACGAACGTTCCGACGAGGCCGTCGTTCTTCGTCTGGGCCATGACCTCCTGGGTCAGGATGCCGATGAACAGGATCTTCATCCCGTCGACCTCGATGACGCGGTAGGGGTTGAAGAGGTGGGCGTGGTTCGTGCTGATGTAGAGGTTCGCGTTGATGATCGGGAACTTCGCGCACTTTTCCAGGAAGAGCAGGTGGGTGATGCCGTAGTCGGTCTCGTGGTTGCCGAGCGTGACGATGTCGGGCGAGAGCATGTTCATGATCTCGATCGTGGACATGCCGCGGTATTCGGAGTCGATGATCGAGCCGCGGAACATATCGCCCGCGATGCAGTAGAGCGTGTTGGGCTCCTCCTCGCGGACCTTGTTGATGTAGCCGGACAAAAGCGATACGCCGCCGACCAGCTTGTTGTCCAGATCCTCCGCGAGAAAGTCTCCGTGCATGTCGTTGGAGTGGAGAAGGACGAGTTTCTTCAGGTTTTTCATTGCTGTTACCTCCCGGGTGTACGCGGTGCTATCGGTGATCGTTCCGGTTCCGCCGGCGGGAACGGATGCGCAGGATCGTCGCGGTCACAATGATCAGAAGGATGAGCGGGATCAGAAGGAGCGGGATCCTCGTTTCGGGCCCGTATTCGATCGGGCCGTACTCGTCGGGGACCTCGATCGTCTCCGGCTGCGCGACCCATGTGTACTCCCAGACGGTGTACATCCGCGTCGAGCGGTCGACGCCGTCCATCGTGCCGAGGATCATGTATAGCTTTTCCCCGTCACTCTGTCCGACGGGAAGCTGGGCGCTCGGGTTCAGATAGTATTTCGTCCCGTCGTAGCCGGTCGCCTCGGTCATCCCGTTCCCGATCGAGAACGAGCCGATCTCCTCGCCCTTGACCGTCCGGAAGCGGCTCCGGACCGTGATCTTGACGCCGTATTCGTTTCCGCCGGGCTCGACGTCGCCGAAGCAGAGCGCGCCGATCACGTCTCCGACCGGCTCGCCCTCACCCTCGCGGATGATGTTGATGTCGGGCTGAACGTAGGATCCGGGATAATAGGAGTCGCTGAACCAGTAGCCCGCCACGGTGTAGGTCGTCTCGCGGCCGTCGGCATCGGCGAACGTATAGCGCTGGCTTTTGTCCTCGTTCCAGCCGGCGCGGATCGTCACGCCGTTCTTTTCACGCTCGGGCGCGTTCGGTCCGAAGAGCGAGACGTACGTCTGCTCCCAATGGCCCGCGACTTCCTTCGTATAGCCTTTCCGGACGCCCTGGCCGCCGCTTGAGCAAGCGGTCAGAAGCAGAAGAAGCGCAAGGAGCAGGATGGCGGCGGAAACGCGCCGTTTTCTGTTTTTCGTTTGAATGGATCTCATATGCGAAACCGCCCGGACGAAAGGGACCGGGTCAAAGAATGCGTTGTCCTATGAAAACAGAGTACCATCTCGGGCGGATGATTGCAATGGCGGAGCCGTTATTTTCCCGTTCAGGGTCACGGCGCCTGTTCGACGATCCGGATCCGCCCTTCGCCGTAGGGATCGGCGTACCGTTCGCCGACCTCTCCGCCGAGCGTTTCCGCGATGTAGTCGATCAGAAGCTGGTTGTCGAGCTTGACGCGGTTCTGGAGGATCGGAGCGCCGTTGAACGCGGTGAAGCCGTCGCCTCCCTCGAGGAGCGTATAGTCGAAGCCCGCGAGCGTGTACGTTCCGGCGGGGTCGATCGGTTCACCCGCGACGCGGACGTTCCGGACGCGGCGCTCGCCTTCGATCGCGACGCACTGCCCTTCGTCCCCCGCGACGCAGCCGTCCGGGACGGACGGGTCGATCTCATACGACATGCCGGAGACCTGAAGGAATCCGCCGAATTCTCCCGGAACGGCGCGGGAGCTCCATTCGAGCGCGTCGAGGATCTGCTGTCCGGTCACCTCGAGCACGCAGAGCTCGTTGCCGAACGGGAGCACGCTGACGATGTCGCCGTACGTCACGTCGCCCGCGGCGATGGTCGTCCGGATCCCGCCGCCGTTCATCACGGCGACGTCCGCTCCCGACGCCTCGCGGACCGCGTCCGCGCAGAGGTCGCCCAGGTTCGTTTCGGCGCGCCGGATGATCCGGACGGGTTTGCCGGAAGAATCCTTCGCGGCCGGGTCGTGGATCGTGAGGGCGACGGAGGAATGCGCGACGACCGTCTCGAGCATGTCGCTGAGATCCGCCTCCTGCGCGTCGACCGATTCGCGGACGCTGTTTTCGATGCCGATCGCCTCCGGCGCGCTCACGGGGTTCGTCCAGCTCCAGATGCCGGTCTCCGCGATCGTTCCGTCCGAAGCGATCCGGCTGTAGCCGACGCCGGCGAGCTTCGTTCCGCAGGCGGAGCGGACGACCGCGCGGCCGTCGCGGTCGGTCATCACGACCTGCTCCGCGTCGTGGCTGTGGCCGTCGAACAGGACGTCGATCCCGCCCGTGTGCGCGATCACGTCAGCATACGTCCACGGCCTGCACGTCTCTTCGTTGCCGAGGTGGCCGAGCACGTAGACGTAGTCCGCGCCCTCCGCGCGCGCCGCGTCGACGGCGCTCTGGACGGCCGTGTAAACGCCCTCCCCGTTTCCTTCCTGGAAGAAGCCGTACACGAACTCGCCCGCGTCGTTCTGAAAGCTCGCGGGCGTCGACGAGACGAGCGATTCGGGCGTCGTCACGCCGACGAACGCGATCTTCTTTCCGCCTGCTTCGACGATCGTGTAGGGATCGAAGAGGAGCTCGCCCTCCTTGTTGAAATTGCAGCTGACGTAGGGATGGCCGGCCATCTTCGTGAGCGCGAGGAAGCGGTCCATGCCGTAGTCGAATTCATGGTTGCCGGGGATCGCGACGTCGTAGCGGAGATCGTTCATCAGCCCGACGATCGCTTCGCCCTTCGTGAGCGTTCCGATCATCTCGCCCTGGATCGCGTCGCCGTCGTCGACGAGGACCGTCGCGTAGCCCTGTTCCTCGAGCGCCTCGCGGATCGAATAAAGGCCCGCGTAGCCGAAGCCCTCGCCGATGGCGCAGTGGACGTCGCTCGTGTAGAGGATGACGACGTCGCCGTTCGCTTCCGGTTCCGGCGCCTGGGACAGACGGTACAGATACGTCACCGCGTCGGAGCGGAGGCACGTGTCGTCCTCTGATCCGAGAGGAAGCGCGCTTCCGAAGACGAGAATGCGGCCGAACGCCCATTTCACGGCGTCGGCGTACCATTCGCCCTCACCCGTCTTTCCGGGCTCGCCGTTCGCGCGGTAGAGGAACGCCGCCATCTGGGTCCGCGTGACCGGTTCATCCGGCGCGAACGCGTCCGCGGAAACGCCCTCGGTGATCCCCTGCTCCGCCGCCCAGCAGACCGCGTCGTAGTACCACGCGTCCGGGGATACGTCGACGAAGGGGTTCTCCCCTGTCGCCTCGCCCTTCAGGGCCCGGCAGAGGAACGTCACCGTCTGGGCGCGGTCCACCGTGACATCGGGAGCGAAGTGGGTCTCATCGATACCCTTGGTGATCCCCTGCTCCACCGCCCACAGGACTGCCTTGGCATAGTAGGCGTTACCCGGGACGTCGATGAAGGGATTCTCCGTGCCCTCCGGCTCCGGGCTGCCCGACGCCCGCCACAGGAATGTGACCATCTGGGCCCGGGTGCAGGGCAAGTCGGGTCCGAAGTGGGTCTCATCGATGCCGTTGGTGATTTCCTTCGCAACCGCCCAATACACC
>JAEEUO010000304.1 GCA_016286935.1 Bacillota bacterium
GCCATGGACCCGGCAAGAACCGCGCTGCGGCTCGGCGCGGAGCACGTGTATATCGTCTATCGCCGTTCGATGGATGAGCTTCCGGCAAGACGCGAGGAGGTTGAGCACGCAATGGAGGAGGGGATCGACTTCCGACTTCTGAACAATCCCGTGGAGATTCTCGGCTATCGGAACCCCGACGATCCGCGCGATCCGAAAAACGGCTTTGTCACCGGCATGCGCTGTATCCGCATGGAGCTCGGCGAACCCGACGCGAAGGGCAGACGCCGTCCCGTCCCGATTCGGGACAGTGAGTTTACGCTCGACGTCGACACGGTCATCATGGCGATCGGCACGAGCCCGAACCCGCTGATTAAGGACACGACCGAAGGACTTGCGGTCAACAGCCACGGCGGCATTATCGTCACGGAGGATGGCTTGACCTCGCGCAAAAACGTCTGGGCGGGCGGCGACGCGGTCACCGGCGCGGCGACGGTCATCTCGGCTATGGGCGCGGGCAAGGTCGCGGCGAAGGCGATCGACGAAGCGCTTTCCGCAAAATAAAACGAAATCAATGCAAGGCCGCACGCTCCGTGCGGCCTTTTTTACGAAATGACAGGAAAATTCAGGATTTCGACGCAATTCTGTTACATCTGTATGATATGATTCGGACATCAAGACCGAGGAGGGCGCTATGGAACAGATAAAAACGCCGGAGAAAACCAAAAAGAATGCCTTCACCGTCCGGCATGCGGTCGGTCTGCTGCTGATCCTTTGCGCGGCCGCCGTGATCTGGTTCGGCATCCATCCGCGGTATCGGATCCTGTCCGCGCCGATCCTTGCGCTCGGCGCGCTTGCGGCATGGAAACGCAACTGGATGCCATGGATCGTGATCGCGGCGCATGCGGGGCTGATCGTTTTTCTTTGGACCTTCCCGCAGGCCGGGTACCGCATCGCGTCCGCGATCCCGCTTGCGGTCATCCTGCTGACGCTTGTGTTCGCGTTCTGCAAAAAGTCCGTGAAGATCGCGGCGGCGGTTGTCTTCGGCGCGGCGGCGCTTGCGCTGCTGATCGTGGAGATCCCGATCATAAGAGCGGCGGTCGAAAAGCCGAAGGCCGGGGCAAGCTACGTCGTGGTGCTCGGCGCGGGCGTGTACGGGGAGACCCCGTCGATCACGCTCGAACACCGCCTCGAAGGCGCG
Organism: Bacillota bacterium; assembly: GCA_016286935.1. GTDB lineage: Bacteria > Bacillota > Clostridia > Peptostreptococcales > Anaerovoracaceae > JAEEUO01. The sequence continues at coordinate 1,181 of JAEEUO010000304.1, forward strand.
GTGCGCTATCTGAACGATAACCCCGAAACAAAGGCCGTCGTCAGCGGCGGGCAGGGCGAAGGCGAGGATATCTCCGAGGCCGAATGTATGCGCCGGTATCTTACCGCGCACGGGATCGCGGCCGAAAGGATCCTTATGGAAGACATGTCGACCTCCACAAAGGAGAATCTTGCGTTCTCCAAGGCGGTCATCAAAGCCGACGGCGGGGACGTCAGCAGCGTCGCGATCGTTTCGAGCGGATATCACCTTTACCGCGCACGGCGCACGGCGGCGCTTCTGGGGATCGACGCAACGGGCGTCGCGGGATCGGACGGGTATCCGATCTATGTGGCCGGGATGTACCTTCGGGAAGCTCTCGCCGTTGCAAAGCTCTGGATCTTCGGCATATGATCCGTACGAAAAAAACGCCTCCGGTCGCCGGAGGCGTTTTGCATGCTCGTTTGCGCTCCGAAAGGTGCGGCTTCTTACTCGATCGTCAGGATGTCGGTGAAGCCGGTGATCTCGAAGATCTCCAGAATGATCTCGTTTGCGTGCAGGACCTTCATGCTGCCCTGCCGGTTCATGGCCTTCTGCGCCGAAAGCAGCACGCGCAGACCCGCAGAAGAGATGTAGTCGAGCTTTTCAAGGTCGAAGGTCAGATCGGTGACGCCCTCGATCGAGCTCTGCAGCGTCGCTTCGAGCTCCGGCGCGGTCGTGGTGTCCAGCCGACCCTCAAGCGCGACGGTCAGCGCGTTTTCGTTTTTGGTTTGACGGATCGTCATTGTGGGATCTCCTTATTGTATTGATGATTCAGGATACCATGCGGCGTGCCGGAGTGCAATGCCGCGCAGGGCGGTTTCGTTGCGCG
>JAEEUO010000017.1 GCA_016286935.1 Bacillota bacterium
TCTTCGCGTAGTGGGTGTCGGTAACCTTGAAGAACGGCGGCTCCTGTTCGAAGTCGATCTTCATCGCGTGCGGATTCCGCGGCGCGAACGCGTCGCCCTCGATCTTGTTGTAGAGGGACGGCGGCGTGCCGGTGATGAAGTAGAGGTCTTCGCCCTTCACGCCGAGCTGGGGCAGCGCCGAAAGGAGCGCCCAGGTGTACGGGTGTTTCGGGTCGAAGAAGATCTCCTCGACGGTTCCGTATTCGATGATCTGGCCGCCGTACATGACGCCGACGCGGTCCGCGACGTTGGCGACGACGCCGAGGTCGTGGGTGATGTAGAGCGTCGTAAAGCCGAGTTCTTTCTGGAGGTCCTTGATCAGCTTGATGATCTGGGCCTGGATCGTAACGTCGAGCGCGGTCGTCGGCTCGTCGCAGATCAGGATCTCGGGATGGCACGAGAGCGCGATCGCGATGACGATGCGCTGACGCATGCCGCCCGAATACTGGAACGGATACTCGTCAAAGCGGTCCGCCGCGTTCGCGATGCCGACGCGCTCCATGATGTCGATGGCCTGCTTCTTCGCTTCGGCCTTCGAAACGCCCTGGTGCTTCTCGATGACCTCGGTGATCTGGGAGCCGATCGTGCGGATCGGGTTCAGGGACGTCATCGGGTCCTGGAAGATCGTCGAGATCTTCGCGCCGCGGACGCCTTCCCAGTCGCGGTCGGTGTGGAATTTCGTGAGGTCCTTGCCGTGGAACAGGATCTCGCCTTTGGTGATCTTGCCGTTCGATTCGAGCATGCCGGTAAAGCACTTCGTAAAGACGGACTTTCCGGAGCCGGATTCGCCGACGATCGCGAACGTCTCGCCCTCATAGAGTTCGAGGGACGTTCCGCGGATCGCGGTCAGGTAATTGTCGCGGACGCGGAACTGGACTTCGACGTCTTTCGCGGAGAGGACGATTTTTCTGTCTTCCATATCGGTTCCCTCCTATCGATGCGTACGCGGATCGGCGGCGTCAGCGAGCTTCTGGCCGACGATGTAGAGCGAGATGGAGATGATCGCCAGGATCGAGACGGGGATCCAGAACAGATGCGGATAGCCGTTCATGTAGGACGTGTACTGGGAGATCGCGCGTCCGAGCGAGGCGTGGTTCGTCCCGAGACCGAGGCCCATATAGGAGAGGAATACCTCGTAGGAGATGAGCGACGGGATCATACGGGAGATGTAGGTCATGATGACGGAGATCAGGTACGGCAGGATGTTTTTCATGATCATCGTCCACGTCGACGTGCCGAGGCACTTCGACGCCATGTTGTACTCGCGGTCGCGGATGATCATGACCTGGGTACGGATGAAGTAGGCGACGAACACCCACTCCGTACACGTCATCGTAAAGATCAGAGGTTTGAAGCCCGCGCCGAGGACGTAGGAGAGGATCATCGCCAGGAGCAGGAACGGGATGTTCGAGATGACGTTGTAGACTTCGATCATCCACTTGTCCATCTTCTTCGAGAAGCCCCACAGCGCGCCGATCGGGATGCCGATCAGCATGTTGATGGCGGTGCAGACGAAGGAGATGATGATGGAGTTCCGGGCGCCGGCCCAGACCGCGTCGAAGACCTCGTTGCCGACGTTGTCGGTACCGAAGATGTGTTCGGAGGACGGCTGGAGGAACTTCAGCTCGGGGGTGTTGATGTTCGGCGCGATCGTCGGGCTGTAGCCGGAGAACATCGGCTGGATCAGCGCGAACGCGACGAGCAGGATCATGAAGATCGCGACGCCGACGGCGAACTTGTCCTTGAAGAACGTCCGGCCGACGGATTTCCAGTAGGAGTAGCGCGGCGCGGCGATGTGTTCGGACCGCGTTTCGTCAAACTCTACGAACGAGAACAGATCTTTGTTGTCTTCCATCAGTTTCTGCCCTCCTTCTCGCTGAGTGAAATACGCGGGTCGATCTTTGTGATGATGATGTCACCGGCGATGACCGCAAGGACGGAGATCGACGAGAACATGAACGCAAGAGCGACGATCATCGTATTGTTGTATTGGTTGATCGCGCGCGGAAGCATCTTGCCCATACCGCCGACCGAGTAGATGGCTTCGGTGATGATCGCGCCGGAGATGCAGCCGGCGAGCGAGGCGGGGATGCCGTGGGCGATCGGAATGATCGCGTTTTTGAAGATGTGGCGCGAGAAGATCTCGGACTGGTTCAGACCCTTGGACTTCGCGAACTTCACGTAGTCGGAGTTCATCTGGTCGACAACGTAGCGGCGCGCCCAGAGCATCAGGCCCGCGATCGACGGAAGCGCGAGGGAGATCGTCGGCAGGATCCAGGAACGGACGTCGTTCGCGCCGTACGTCGTGAAGATCGACGGCAGGTTGAAGAGGTTCGTGCCGATGTAGCGGAAGAGGTAGATATACGCAAGGGACGGTACGGCGATGATGAAGATGATGTACACCATACCGAGCTTATCGACGAGTTTGTCTTTGTGTTTCGCCATAAGGACGCCGATCGGGAGTCCGAGGAAATAGGCGAGGAGCATCGCGAAGATGCCCATGATGAAGGACGTGCCGACCATCGACGGCTGGTCCTTCTGGGTCGAGAAGTTCGCGTAGTTGTCGACGAATTTCTGGCGATCCATCCGGTCGGGCGTTTCCTTATAGGTCAGCGTTCCGAAGATGATCGCCGATTCCTGTTCAAGGCCCGTCTCAAACGTCACGGGACGCTTCACTTCGGTGCCCTGGGGCTGGAAGAGGACGGTCAGAACTTCGATTCCCTGGTAGGACGGGTAGGACTTACCCATGTTGAGGGTGATGATGTTCTGGTGGAGCCAGGGGAAACGGGAATCGAGATAGAGCAGGTATTTGTGGACGGAGCCGCTTCCGATCAGGGCGGGACCGCCTGTCGGAGTCGTTCCGAATTTCAGGTACCGCGGGAGATCCGGGTTGTTCGGATCCTTGACGGCCCACGGCGTGTCGATCTGGATCAGATCTTTCAGCCATTTCAAAATGCGCGTCGCAAGGGGGATATCCTTGTACGCGTAGGCGCGTCCGCTGGCTGTATACGTCGCCACGGTGTAACCCTGGGCCGCGTATTCTTCGCGGAACTGCTGCGTTTCTTTTGAATCCGGTTCGATTGCTTTTGCCAGCGCATCGCTGCCCTGTTCATACAGAGTACCGGCGTAGTCGTTGATGTTGACGAAGTCGAGATAGCCGAGCCGCTCCCATGTCGAATACACGTAATTCGTCTTGTCGTCCGGTTTCGCGCCGAGCTTCCGGTAGGTACTGTCTTCGAAGAAGATGTTGTCCCGGGGAACGAGCGAGTAGACCATGATGAAGACGATCAACATGATGATGATGACAGAGAGAACAGATCGGAGCAATCGCTTTCCGAGGTAACCCTTTTTCATCTTACCACCTGATTAACGGGGGAAAGCGAGAGCCGAAGTCGCGCTTCGGCTCTCGCTCATATTATTGGCTTTGTTTCGTTTTGATTGAAACGAGAGGCTTATTTGCCCTGGAGCCAGGCTTCCTTCGCCGCGGTGTACTCGGCTTCCGTTACCGGCGTGTCGAGAACGACCATGTACTTGAAGTACGGGACGGAGTTGAAAGCGGCCTGGCCGTAGAGGCCGTAGGCGGCAGAGAACGGTTTGACCTTGGAGATCACGAGGTTCGCTCCGGAGGTGCTGTACGGACGGAGAATGCCGTTGGTCAGCAGAGAGGCTTCGGCCTTGGCGAATTTCTCGATACGAGCGTCGCCGACGGCAGCCTTCGCGTCTTCGATGAGGGCCTTGGTGTCATAGAGGCCGATGGCTTCGAGAGCAGCTTTCTGGGAAGCGGTCTGGCCCTGGTCAAGGGAGTTGATGCCGGAGTAGTTCAGCATGTCGCCGTATTCCGCGTCGAAGCAGTTGATGTAGGTGAGCGGGTCGCCGTAGTCCGGGCCCCAGCCTGCGCCGAAGGAGACGTCGATGGAGTTGTCGGCGCCGGTCGGGATGGAGTAGAACGCGGAGTAGTAGACCGAGGAGTTGCCTTCGAGATAGACGAGGTTGATGTCAACATAGTCGCCGATCGCGTCTTCGATGGCCTTTTCTCTCGCAAGGTTCTGGTTCTTGTTGTTTTCGGAAGCGGCATAGACCGGCATATCGAGCTTAACAGGCCATTCCTTGACCTTGTCGCCGAGTTCCTGTTTCGCCTTTTCCGCGAACTTCTTCGCGAGGTCCGGGTTGTACCACGCATCCTGGCCGTCGTTGAGGTTGATGCCCTTGAATTCGGGTTCCATCTCTTCGACGTACTTGGTCAGGAGAGAACCGTAGGACTGGCCGGAAGAGGTCGTCGCGAAGGTGTACGGTACGAGCGTGTTACGGGCGGCGTTGAGAGCTCTCTCTTCGCCCTTGGTGATCGCTTCGGCAGCTTTCGTCGAGTAGGCGGCATAGACCGCGAGACGGAAGTACTTGTTCAGGATCGCGTTCTTGGTGTCAGCCTTCTGGGAATCGGTCTCCTTGCTCGTCGTGGAGACGGAGGAGTCGTTGTACAGAGCGTACAGCTGGCGATCCCAGTTGAAGGCGCCCCAGTAAGAGGTCGCGGTCGTCATGGACTTGTACTGGTTGTCCGGATATTCCTTGTTCGCTTTTTCAACGATGTCGGGATAGGAGGAGTTGATGCCGGTGGCAGTAACTTCGCCGTTGCAGAACATGTTGAAGTTCAGGGTCGGGTCGGAGCCGTCGGTGTAGGAAACCGTAACGTGCTGGACATGGACGTTGGCCTTGTCATAGTAGTTCGGGTTCGCATCGAACTTGACTTCCTGGGCCGGTACGAGCGAGCTGAGGATGTAGCAGCCGTTGTACAGGATGGAATCCGGCTGCGGCTGACCGAAGTCGGCACCCTTGGAGGCGAGGAACTCTTCGTTGATCGGCCAGAGGATCGAGTAGGTCGTCATGCCGTCGAAGTAGCCGCACGGGCCGGTGAGGGTGTAGGTGAGGGTGTTGCCGTCAGCTTTGATACCGACGTTGTCCCAGGTTCCGGTTCCTTCTTCGAATTCGCGGAGACCCTTGATCAGGTCGCGGACGAGGGAGAGCGTTTCGGAGTTGGATTCAACGGCGTGCTTGAGGCCGGTGACAAAGTCCTGAGCGGTTACTTTGTCATAGACTTCGCCCGAGCTCGTGGACCAGGTCGCGTCGTCGCGGATGGTGAACGTCCAGACCGAAGCGTCAGCGTTGGCCTTCCAGGATTTCGCCATGCCCGCGATGAGGGTGCCGTGGCTGTCCTGGGTCAGAAGACCTTCGATGAAGTTGGAGGTGTAGTCACCGTTCGAAGACTTGTTGTTGAAGACATAGTCGAGAGTGGTGATGTCGAAGCTGTCGATCATGTTGTAGGAATCGACTTCCTTCGGGCCTTCTTCAACAGGCGGATTGTCCGCCGGCGGGTTGTCCGTCGGGGTAGGGGTCGGCTGCTTCGGGGTGCAGGCCGCGAGGCCGAATGCCAGGCAGAGCACGAGGAGCAGGCAAACCAGTTTGGTTGCTTTCTTCATAGGAAAAAATCCTCCTTTTACTAAACTGATAGTACAGATTTTACTCATTTTTCACTCTTTCGTCAAGTATTTTTACGCTTTTGATGAATAAAGCAACCGTTGAAATTCCAATGTGTCGTTAATTTGTTAAACTATTTAATCAATTAGTGGCCTATTTTGTGTGTTTCGCGGTCATGGTACAAGATATTGTACTGTATACAATCGATTGTATATTATACACTTGACGGAATAGAAAAACGCGGCTCCGGAGAGCCGCGTTTTCGTTTTCGGTTTTCGATCGAATCTTATTCGATGACTTCGGTGACGACGCCGGAGCCGACCGTACGGCCGCCTTCACGAATAGCGAAGCGGAGGCCTTCTTCGAGAGCGATCTCGGTGATCAGCTTGATCTCCATGACGACGTTGTCGCCCGGCATGCACATTTCGGTGCCTTCGGGGAGCTTGAGGTCGCCGGTAACGTCGGTCGTTCTGAAGTAGAACTGCGGACGATAGCCGTTGAAGAACGGGGTGTGACGGCCGCCTTCTTCCTTCTTGAGGACGTAGACCTGGCCCTTGAAGTGGGTGTGCGGGTGGACAGAGCCCGGTTTCGCGAGGACCTGGCCTCTTTCGATCTCGTTTCTCTGGACGCCGCGGAGCAGAGCGCCGATGTTGTCGCCGGTCTGCGCCTGGTCGAGGAGCTTACGGAACATTTCAACGCCCGTAACGACGGTCTTTCTCTTCTCATCGGTGAGGCCGACGATTTCGACTTCGTCGTTGACCTTCAGGGTACCGCGCTCGACACGGCCGGTGGCGACGGTGCCGCGGCCGGTGATCGTGAAGACGTCTTCGACCGGCATCAGGAACGGCTTATCGGTGTCGCGTTCCGGTTCCGGGATGTAGGTGTCAACAGCGTCGAGGAGTTCCATGACCTTGTCGCCCCACGGGCCGTCCGGATCCTGGAGAGCCATGAGAGCGGAGCCGCGGATGATCGGCGTGTCGTCGCCGGGGAACTCGTACTGGTCGAGGAGTTCGCGGACTTCCATTTCGACGAGGTCGAGAAGTTCTTCGTCGTCGACCATGTCGCACTTGTTGAGGAAGACGATGATGTAGGGAACGCCTACCTGACGGGCGAGCAGGATGTGCTCACGGGTCTGGGGCATCGGGCCGTCGGTCGCGGCGACGACGAGGATCGCGCCGTCCATCTGGGCAGCGCCGGTGATCATGTTCTTAACATAGTCGGCGTGTCCCGGGCAGTCAACGTGCGCATAGTGGCGGGCCTTGGTCTCGTATTCGACGTGGGCGGTGTTGATGGTGATGCCGCGCTCTCTTTCTTCCGGAGCCTTGTCGATGTTGTCGAACGCAACGATCTGGTTCGTAGCGGACGGAAGTCTCTTCGCGAGGACCATGGTGATGGCCGCGGTGAGAGTGGTCTTGCCGTGGTCAACGTGGCCGATGGTGCCGATGTTGATGTGCGGCTTCGTTCTTTCGAATTTTGCTTTTGCCATTTCAGATTTCCTCCTAAAATTTTAGTGGCAGGAGATACGTTCCGGTTCCCGGTGATCAGCCGCGGAAAAGTTCTCCCGTAAAAAATGGAGTACACTGCCCCTCAGGGCTCGTCAGCCTTGCGGCACATGTACCCGTTTGCATCAATGGAGCTGCTGCGCGGATTTGAACCGCGGACCTCATCCTTACCAAGGATGCGCTCTACCGACTGAGCTACAGCAGCACGCTTTTGACACACTGGCTATTATACAAAAGGTGCACCCTTGTGTCAAGCGGGATTTTACGCGATTCTTGCGGTTTTCGGGCGGTTTTCGGGCCGCTCTCCGGAACGCGCGCGCCGGGGGTCGTCCGCCGCCGCGTCAGCCCTCCGCGCCTCCGGAAAGGCGCCTCTGGCGGTCGATCTCGTAGAGCAGGATCGCCGCCGCGTTCGACGCGTTCAGGGAGTTCACGTGGCCGCGCATCGGGATCGAGACAATGAAATCGCACTTCTCGCGCATGAGGCGCGATACGCCCTGTCCCTCTCCGCCGATCACGACGGCCATCGGCCCCGTCAGGTTCACGGACGTGAACGGCTTTCCGTCCATATCGCACGCCGCCGTCCAGAAACCCTTCTCCTTCAGCTCGTCGAGCGCGCGGGCCAGGTTCGTGACCTTCGCGACCTTCACGTATTCCGCCGCGCCCGCGGACGCCTTCGCCGCGCCCTCCGAGAGCGATACCGAGCGGTTCTTCGGGATCACGACGCCCGTCGCGCCGACGCAGTCGCACGTCCGGAGGATCGCGCCGAGGTTGTGGGGATCCTCAAGGCCGTCGAGGAGGACGATCAGCGGGTCGCGTTCGTCCTTCACCGCCTCCGCGTCCGCGAGGAGGTCGTCGAGCTCATAGTAGCGGTACGGCGGCACGAAGGCGATGACGCCCTGGTGGGCGCCGCCGTTCGCGAGCCGGTCGAGCTCGCTCTTCTCGGCGTACTGGATGCGCAGGTTCTTATCCTTCGCCTTCGCCTCGATCACCTTCGCGGAGCCTTCGAGGCCGCGCTGGAGCACGAGCCGTTCGATGTCGCGGCCGCTCTTCAGCGCCTCGAGAACCGGGTTCCGCCCAAACAGGACGTTTTCTGAAACAGCGTCAGACAAATGTTTCTTCGCCTCTTTCGCGGGCTTTTCGAACCGCGTTTCCCTTCCGGGCTCGCGGCGGGATTCCCGTTTCTGTTGTTTGTTGATCGGTTTCTTTTGTTTCATTTTTCTGTGTCGAACGGCGCAAACCGTTCTCTGAGCGGCGTGGAGGCCGTCGGTACTTACCGATTGGCAAGCCGAAGGCGAAGACAGAGGTTACGGTTTCCTTCCGTTTGTTTTCCGCGTTGCGGTACGGTTGGAAACCGTGAGGTTTTCGCGGCAAGGCGAAAATCTTAGTACCGCTACGTCCGAGGCCGCAGCGCGAGCGTAAGCGAAGAGAATGGTTTGCGCCGTTCAGGCGGACGGAAGAACCGTCTTCCGGTACGTGCAGAAACGGTAGCGGATCCCGCCGTCCTCGAGCGGCTCGCTCTCGCTCACGAGCTCCCAGTCCGGATTCATATCGAGATCCGGGAACCAGCTGTCCGCGGGGAACGTCGCCCCGATCTTCGTGACGAGCGCCTCGTCGCAGTACGGGAGGAGCTGCGCGTAGACGTTCGCGCCGCCGCAGACGTAGACGGCGTATCCTTCGCCGCCGTACTCGTCCTCCAGCGTCCGGACCTCGTCGAGAAGGCTCCGGATGTCGCGGAAGACGCGGCACGGCGCCTCGTACGCCTCGTTGCGCGTCAGGACCCACGTCTCGCGGTCCGGCAGCGGTTTCCCGCCGGGCATCGATTCGAGCGTCTTGCGGCCCATGATGACGACGTTGCCGGTCGTGAGGCGGCGGAAATTCTTCATATCGCCCGGAAGGCGGACGAGCAGGCCGCCGTCCTTCCCGATGGCCCATTTCTGATCAACAGCTACGATTGCTTTCATTTTACTATCCCCTTTCCGAACCGGTCATTCCGCGACGGGTATGTTTCTGATCTGGGGGTTCGCGACGTAATCCTCGACCCAGACGTCGTCGGGCGTGAAGTCGTAGAAGTCCTTCACGTCCGGATTCAGCCGCACCTTCGGCGCCGGATACGTCGGCCGCGTGAGCATCTCCTCGACGATCGGGATGTGGCGGTCGTAGATGTGGGCGTCCGCGATGACGTGGACGAGCTCGCCCGGTTCAAATCCGGTCACCTGGGCGAACATCATCACCAGGATCGCGTACTGGCAGACGTTCCAGTTGTTCGCGACGAGCGTGTCCTGGGAGCGCTGGTTGAGGATCGCGTTCAGGCGGTTGCCCGTCACGTTGAACGTCATCGAGTACGCGCAGGGGTACAGCGCCATCTCGTGGAGATCCGCGAACGTGTAGAGGTTCGTCAGGATGCGGCGGCTGTAGGGATTGTGCTTCAGGTCATAGAGCACGCGGTCGACCTGGTCCATCGGTCCCTCGGGGTATTCGTGCTTCACGCCGAGCTGGTAGCCGTAGGCCTTTCCGATCGTGCCGTTCTCATCGGCCCACTGGTCCCAGATGTGGGAGTGGAGTTCATGGATGTCGTTCGACTTTTTCTGCCAGATCCAGAGCAGCTCGTCCGTGCACGACTTCAGCGCCGTCGGACGGAGCGTGAGCGCGGGAAACTCCTCGGACAGGTCGTAGCGGTTCACGACGCCGAAGCGTTTTTTCGTGTGGGCGGGGGTGCCGTCCTCCCACTTCGCGCGGACGATCTGGCCTTCGGAGGACCAGCCGTTGTCGATGATGTCGCGGCACATGGAGATGAAGATGTTGTCTGCCTTGCTCATGGGACGTTCCTCCCTTTTATATCTTGAAGACGGCGTAGCGGAGAACGATCAGGACGACGAGGACGCAGCACGCGATGACCATGATCTTCTCGCGCTTCGTCCACGGCGCCTTTTCGCTCTCGCCGCGGGCCTTCCGTTCTTCGCGTTCCTGTTTCCAGCGCGCGCGGTCGGCCGTCGTCGTATCGCGGTTCGTCCGCAGGAAATCGCCGACGAAGTTGTCGCGCAGGTCGCTGAATCGCTTCTGTTCGGTTGTCTTTTCGTTTTCTTCAGTCATGGGATATCAGGATCCGCTTTCCGGTCTCCTTCAGCGGTTTCGGCTGGATCTCGTCCATATGGTCCCGGATCACGCGCATCGCCTCCCGGGCGAACGACGCGATCCTCTCATCGTCGCCGCTGAGCTTCCAGTAGCCGAACAGCGCCTCGCAGCCTGTCGCCCACCGGTAGTCGACG